>JAUHZW010000024.1 GCA_030425745.1 Actinomycetes bacterium | reverse complement strand
GCGTCCCATCAGGGCCACGACCTCCCCTTCGCCGATCGCGAGGGTGATCCGACGCAGGGCCGGTTGGCTGCCGTACCGCACGCCGAGGTCACGGGTCGTCGCCACCGTGCGCACCTCGGTCGGCACGCTGCGGAGTGCGGGCTGCTGGCCGACGAGCAGGTCACGCAGCGGTCCGGCGGCCCGGCGGGCATCCCGGACGGACAGCGGGAGCGGATGCCAGCCCGCGAGCCGACCGAGTTCGACGACCGGCGGAGCGATCGGTGCGCTGAGCATCACCTCGGAGGGTGATCCCTGGATCAGGGGCTGACCGTCTCCCGGCACGATGATGACCTGATCGGCGTACTGGACGACGCGTTCGAGCCGGTGCTCGGCCATGACGACCGTGACGCCGAGATCGTGCACGAGTCGCTGAAGAGCGGCCAGCACCTCCTCGGCAGCGCCCGGGTCGAGGGCTGACGTCGGTTCATCGAGCACGAGCACGCGCGGGTGGGCGGTGAGCACGGCCCCGATCGCGACCCGCTGCCGCTGACCACCGGACAGGGACCGCAGTGCGCGGTGGCGGATCTCCGCGAGCCCGAGGAGATCGAGGGTCTCCTCGACCCGTCGGCGCATGACGTCCGGGGCCAGCCCCAGACACTCCATGCCGTACGCGAGTTCGTCCTCGACGATGTCGGTGACGAAACCGCTCATCGGGTCCTGCGGTACGACGCCCACGAGGTGCGCGAGGTCGCGAGGAGGGTGGTCCTGCGTGCTGAGGCCATCGACGAGGACACGACCGCGCAGGGTGCCCCCGGTGAAGTGCGGCACGAGCCCGTTGATGGCACGCAGCAGAGTGGTCTTGCCGCTGCCGGTGCGGCCAACGACGAGCACGAGCTCACCCTCGGGGATCTGCAGGTCGACGTGCTCAAGCACCGGGTTCGGCTGCTCCGGATAGGTGATGGTGACGTCCTCGAACCGAATCATGCCGCGACCTCCTGACGGGTCGGCTGCGCTGCGACCGGGGTGACGGTGCGGGGGACGGGTGGTGCGATGATCGCCGGCGTCGCAGCCAGCGCGATGCCCAGCAGGGCGATGATCGGCAGCGATGGCCACACGGGCGGGTCGAACGGTGTCTCCATGCCCGGCACCGATGCCCATGCCGCCCCGGCGAAGAGAGCGGCCGCGCCGATGCCCGCGCCGCTGACCAGCCACTCGGGAGCGTTCCATGGGTCGGGTCGGTACCGCGTGCGCACCCGACTGCGCCCGGCGAGGGTCAGCGCCGCGATGGTGCTCACCAGACCCACGGCGAGCATGGGAAGGCCCAGCACCGCAGGCGATCCGGACGCGACCAGTCCGTAGACGCCGATCACGGCGGTGACCAGTCCCAACAGGAGAAGGGCGGCCGTCACGCGACGCCGCGACGTCGGGGTGTCGCCACGTCGTCCGTAGCCGCGTGAGTCCATGGCGGCAGCAAGGGTCACGGAGCGCTCCAGTGAGCCCTCGAGGACGGGAATGGCGGAGCCGGCGATGGCCCGGATGCCGCGGGTCTGCCGGCCGCGCAGGCGCCGGGTCGTCCGGAGTCGGTCCACGTCGGACACCAGTTGCGGGGTGAAGGTGAGAGCCACGACGACACTGACCCCGAGTTCATAGAGTGCGGCGGGGACGGACTTCAGCAGTCGGGTGGGGGAGGCCAGCGAGTTCGCGGCACCGATGCAGATCAGGATCGTCGCCAGGCGCAGGCCGTCGTACAGCGCCATGAGCAGCGACTCCAACGTGAGATCACCCCCGAGCCGCACCCCGGCCATCCACGTCGGCAGGGCGATGCCGGGGAGTTCCAGCAGCGTGGTGGTGCCGATGGCAGCCCCGAAGACGACCTGCACCAGCACCCGGATGACGATGACGAGCACTCCGAGTCGCAGGAAGAAGCCGAAGGATCGCGCCCAGGGCTCCTCAGGGCGTCGAGCCTGCACGACGACCGCCGCGGCACCGATGAGGAGAAGCAGCAGCAGCGGGTTGGTGGTGCGGCTCGCGGCGGCGGCCAGGCCGAGGGCCCAGACCCACCACGCCCCGGGGTGGAGCCACCGCTCCTCACGCATCGGACCGCTCCCGTCGGCGCCGGATGACGAGCAGGATGCCCGCGATCAGCAGGAGGGCCACGACGACGAGGACCGTGGCTGTCGGCCCGGGACTGGTGGAGGCGGCTGCCTCGGCGGCAGTTCCCTGATCAGTCTCGTCGGCCTCAGACCCGCCATGCTCGACGACGATGACCTCGCTCACCTCGGCCAAGTCACCCGTGGGGTCCCCGGCTGTCGGGGCGGCCGCCTCGCGTGCCCGGATCTCATCGACCTCCGCGTCGTCGAGCACGGGAGCGCACTCCTGAGCGGGGTAGCCGCCGAGGCCGCAGATCAGCCCGTTGTCCGTGCGCACCTGCAGAACGGACCGCAGGACGTCGTACCCGGTGGCGTCCTCCTCGATGACCACGCACGTGGCCACGGGCGCGATCGGGGTCTCTCCCTCGGGTGCCAGCGCCGGCTCGCCCGGATCGACGACGAGCCCGATGCGCTTGATCCCGCCCCGCTGCTTGACCGAACCGCAGAGCTCATCGAAGTCTGGTGCCGTGGTCGGAGCGGCCTCGGCGGTGCCGCCCTCAACGGATACCCGGAAACTCCAGCCCTCGACATCGCCGTCCGCGGGCATCGCCGCGGCCGGGCCCAGGCGGCCGAACTCCCACTCGGACGAGCCTGAGCCCTGCCAGTACGTCCAGTAGCGGTAGGCGGCTGCCTGGGCCGGGGATGCGACCAGGGCGGCCAGCAGCACGGCCAGTGCCGCAGCACCCGCCGTGAGCCGGACCGTCCTCGTCATCATCGTCGGTGACCTACTGGCGCAGCGAGCCGCGCAGGACGCTCAGCAGGTTGACACCGCCGAAGTCCGTGGCCTTCGCGCCGGTGGCCTCGGCAACGAGCATCAGCAGGCCCGCGGCTCCCGGGTTGGTGCCGGCCTCCGGGGTCACGTACTCCGATGCCTTCGACTTCAGTGCGGCGGTGCCCTTCCTGATGGACGCGCGGCCCTTGCCGGCCTCGGTCAGCGCCAGCACCGCGAAGGAGGTGGCGGTGTAGTCAGGGCCGCCGTAGGCGGAGTCCAGGATGCCGGTCGACTTGAGGTTGGTGGCCAGATAGCTCACGCCCTTGGCCTTCGCCGTGTTTGCGCATGGGGCTGCGACAGCCGCAGCGGGCTGCTTGTAGACCGGGAGGATGCCGAACAGGCCGAGCGTTCCCTGCGAGGTCGACAGGCCGTCGGGCTTGCTGCCGGTCTGGTAGCCGAATCCGCCGCCGTCGGCGCAGGATGCGGAGAGGCGCCCGAGGAACCGTGAGGCGCGCCCGAACTCCTTCGACGAGTCGAATCCACCGACGGTGTCGATGGCTGACATGGCCAGACCGGTGGAGTTGGCGTCGGAGGCACCCCCGGAGTAGTACGGCCAGCCGCCGTCGGCGTTCTGCTGCTTGGCCAGCCAACCGCCGGCCTTGTCGGCCGCATCGACCACGCGGTCGAGCAGCGCACCGCGCACCTTCACCCGGCCGTTGTCGAGGGCCATCAGAGCCTGCACGGCCAGGGCGGTGGAGTTCATGTCGGGTCCGGCGTAGTTGTCCGGATCGGGTGCCGCGCACGGCTCGCTCGTGTCAGCACGATAGGCCTGGAACGCGCCACTGGCGCACTGCTGATCGAGCAGCCAGGCGATGGCCGCCGCGGGCGGGGTGACGTCGTTCGCGACCTGCCCCAGGAGGGCGAGGGACTGACGGAAGACACCGTCATAGGTCGGATCGGCGGCGCCGTAGAGGCCGGCGTCGGACGTGGCCGCCTGGGTCGGCAGGGCGGCGGTCACGGTGAGTGCCGCAGCGGCGGCGAGGGAGGTGGCGGCGACGGCGGTGCGTCGCAGGCCGGTGAGGGTCTTCACTGGTGCCTTTCGGTGGAGCGGTGCCGGACCGAGGGCAGCGCGTCCTGAAAAGCACGAAGCCCCGCTGCTGTGCGCAGACGGGGACGGCTGGGTCAGAACCCGAGCTCGCGTCCCGTTACCTCGACGGATGGAGCCGCTCGCGTTCGCCAGGTGCTCCGACTCTCCCCGAAGGGAACACGGTTGCGGGACAGCGCCGGATTCGCACCGGACTTCCCCTGGACGTCGAACGAGTGGTGTTCAGTTGTGAGCGCATCCGACCACGTGAGGGTGCCCGGTGTCAAAGGATGCGATGTCGAACATCTCGTGGCGCGCGTCGATGCGCCGTTCGACGGTCACTCCGGTCGAAGGCCCATCGGGCCGTAGACCTCCACGCCGTCGCGCAGCAGCGTCACGGACTCCACACCGGAGTCGAGCAGGGCTCGCCATTCCTCGCCGATCCAGGCCTCGGCATCGGCCTGCAGGGGGAACGCCTGCGAGGCGGCCGGTTCGGCCGGAGCGCCGGCGGAATCCAGCAGGCGCCATGTCCACGACTCGCTCATGACCGACCTCGCTACTTCTCGATCGGCTTGCCGCCGCGGCGCACCCGCGGCGGTGGGAGGCGAAGGCGTCGCAGCTGCAGCGCGCGGAGGATGGCGTAGAGCGTGATGCCCTTGCGTGCGGCCTTGTCCGGGAACTCCTTGGCAGCCCGTCGGTTCAGGCTCACCAGCAGAATGATCGTGTCGATGGCGATGAGGGCGGTGAATCCGAAGAAGGCCAGTGAGACGAAGGACTGCACGGCCGGCACCTGGACGAAGCCGAGCACCAGAACGGCGATCGCGACGAAGATGAAGTACTCCGCCACGGTGAAGCGGGAGTCCACGAAGTCGCGGGTGAAGGCCTTTGCGGGGCCCTGATCGCGCGGCGGCAGGTAGCGCTCGTCGCCCGCCATCATCCCGGCTCGCTGTCGCGCCCGCTCGGCGCGGTCGCGCTCGCGGGCAGCGCGCTTGGCCGCTTTGGGATCCTTCGGCACGCGCAGCTGCTGCTTGCGGGCCGCCTCGGCCTCCTTGCGGGAGGGGGTCGGACGCCCCTTGGGGGCACGGGGATCCTCGGGCGCGCCGGCCTCCGGGGCGGCGGGCTGCGCGACGGTGTCGTCCTTCTTGCGTCCGAACATGATCGCCGAGCCTAGACGGTGCCGGTTACTCTGGTCCGACTGACGTCGATGAAAGGTCCGATCCCATGGGTCTGTGGCAGCGCTTCACCCTCATCTTCAAGTCGAAGGCGAACAAGGCCCTCGACCGCGCCGAGGATCCGCGCGAGACGCTCGACTACTCCTACGAGAAGCAGCTCGAACTGCTGCAGAAGGTCCGACGTGGTGTCGCAGACGTCGCGACCAGCCGCAAGCGCCTGGAACTGCAGATCCAGGGCCTGGTGCAGCAGGAGGCCAAGCTCGAGGAGCAGGCCAAGGCGGCGCTGGCCGGCGGTCGGGAGGATCTCGCCCGCGAGGCCCTGACGCGGCGCAGCGGCCTGCACACCCAGATCGCCGACCTGCAGGCGCAGCTCGCCACCCTGCAGGAGCAGGAGGAGAAGCTCACCGCTGCGGCGCAGCAGCTGCAGTCGAAGGTCGAGGCGTTCCGCACGAAGAAGGAGACCATCAAGGCCACCTACTCCGCGGCCGAGGCCCAGACCAAGATCAGTGAGGCCGTCTCGGGCATCTCCAGCGAGCTGGGTGATGTCGGCCTGGCCGTCCAGCGGGCAGAGGACAAGACCGCCGAGATGCAGGCGCGCGCGGGAGCCATCGATGAGCTGGTCGCCACCGGCGCACTCACCGACGTGACCGGCATGGGCAAGGACGACATCACCGTCGAACTCGAGCGCATGGCCAGCGAGAACGACGTCAACACCCAACTCGAGGCGATGAAGCGCGAGCTCGAGTCCGGTGGCAAGGCGCCGGAGATCGGTCAGTAGTTCAGGTCTCTCCCCGCGGGTGAGCGGTGTGGAGACGACGGCGACGCTGCTGCTCGTCCATGGCGGCTCGCATGGCGCCTGGTGCTGGGATCAGGTCGCGCCGCTGCTGCGGCAGCGGGGCCTGCCCGTCGCGGCAGTCGACCTGCCCGGCTCCGGGGCGGATCCGACACCGCGCACCCACCTGAACCTCGACGACTCCGTCCAGCGGATCGTCGAGGCCATCGACGGAATCCCCTCTGGGCCCGTCATCCTCATCGGCCACTCCCTCGGTGGCATGCCGCTCCCGGAGGCGGCCGCCGCGCGCCCCGACCGCGTTGTGGGTCTGGTGTTCGTCGCGGCCGTGGTCCTGAACGCCGGCGAACGCGGCATCGATCAGATCCCCGAGGATCGCCGACCGTCGTACTTCACGATGGCGGAGGCGTCGGGCGAGAACTCGCTGCTGCCCGGCTTCCACGAGGCATGGCGTCGCTTCTTCTCTTCACTGGCCGAGGGCGACGCTCGGGCCGTGTACACGCGCCTGACGCCTCAGCCCCTCGGGCCCTACCTGCAGCCGGCCCGCGTCGGCATCGAGGACGTGACCTGCCCCCGGGCCTATGTGCTCATGGAGCAGGACGTCACCTTCCCGGTGCCCGTCGCTGAGGCCTTCGCGGCGAAGGCCGGCGTGACCCCCATCCGGGTGGCCGGCGATCACTGCCTCATGCTGACCGACCCGCGAGCGCTGGCGACCGCGCTGGAGGCGGCTCTGCGGGTCCCGGGATAGATTCGAGACGTCCACGAGGGTGGGTGAACGGCACGGATCAGGGTGGGAGGCAGCGGTGCGCCGCACACGGTACGGAACGGATCGAGGGCTCTCCGCTCGCATGATGGGCACGCTGTTCGGGATCGGTCTGCTCTACGTGATCCTCGCCTCGCTGCTCATCGCTCTGGGCTTCAGTGCGATCTTCATCCTGGCCATCAGCGGTGGCCTGCTGTTCGCCCAATGGTGGTTCTCCGACACGCTCGCCATGAAGTCCATGCGGGCCGTCGTCGTCACTCCCGAGCAGGCACCCCAGCTCCATGCTCTCGTCGACCGCATCTGTGCGATGGCTGACATGGACAAGCCGCGGGTCGGCATCGCCGACAGCGACGCCCCCAACGCCTTCGCGACGGGACGCTCGCCGTCGCGCTCGGTGATCGTCGTGACGACGGGTCTGCTCAAGCGACTCGATCAGGAGGAGCTCGAGGGAGTGCTGGCCCACGAGCTGTCCCACGTGGCCCATCGCGACGTGACGGTCATGACGGTCGCCTCGTTCACCGCGATCCTCGCCGGATTCATGGCGCGCAGCGTCATGTGGTCGAGCCTGGGTCGCAATCGCGACCAGAACACCGCGATCATCATCGTGGTCGTCATGGTCGTGAGCGTGCTGGTCTATTTCATCTCCTTCATCCTCATGCGCGCCCTCTCGCGATACCGCGAACTCGGGGCTGATCGAGGGGCCGCGCTGCTCACCGGGCGACCGTCGGCTCTCGCTCGTGCGCTGCAGAAGATCTCCGGCGACATGGCCTCGATCCCGACCCGCGACCTGCGCCAGATGGAGCCGGTCAGTTCCTTCGCCTTCGCGCCGGCGTTCGCCAAGGGGCGCGGATTCAGCCTGGAGTCGATCATGTCGACCCACCCGTCGTTGGAGAAGCGTCTGGAGCAGTTGGCGAAGATCTCGACTGAGCTCGGCGGGCGATAGCGGTGGGCTTCCTCGATGCCGTCCTCGGCCGCCGCAAGGCCGTCCGCCCGGATCTCGACGCACTCTTCGCCCTGCCGAATGCGGCGATCTCCCTGCAGGCGGCGATGGACCTGGCGCCCACCGGACGCGGCTCCGTCGCCTTTCGTGCACCGGAGGGTCGGGCCTTCGCGGACGTGGAGTCCGAGATCCGGGCGCTGCTCGACGCCGACGGTGGGCCGCCGGTCGAGTTGGCCTCGGATGACTTCGGCTTCACCTGGCTCGTCGTGCGGACGGAGCCGGTGGATCTGCCCGCGGTGGTCACCGACCTCCACGCGGTCAACACGTCTCTGGTCGAGGCCGGGTTCGGGCCGCAGCTGCTGTGCTCGCAGGCGTCCTTCCAGGACCCGGCGGGCCACGAGGTGGCGCTGGTCTACCTGTATAAGCGGGGAACGTTCTACCCCTTCGCGCCCTCCGGCGCCGAGCAGCGCGACAACGTGCTCGAACTCAAGGTCCGCGACCTGCTGGAGAACGAGCTCCCGCTGGAGCCCGACCTCTCGCGATGGTTCGCGATCTGGGGAGCTCCGGGCCTGTGATGCGCGCCGGCCGTCAGTCCTTCGCGGCGGACGGTCCGGGCAGGGCGAGCATGCGATCGAGGGCGACCTTCGCCCAGTGCTGGGTGTCCGCATCGACCGTGATCCGGTTCGGCACCGTGCCCTGCACGAGGGACTCCAGCGCCCACACCAGGTGCGGCAGGTCGATGCGGTTCATCGTCGAGCAGAAGCACACGGTCTTGTCGAGATAGATGATCTCCTTGTCCGGGTGCTGCTCGGCCAGGCGCTTGACCAGATTCAGCTCAGTGCCGACGGCCCAAGCCGTGCCCGGCTCGGCTGCGGTGATGGTCGCGATGATCTTCTCCGTCGATCCGATCACATCGGCCTTCGACACGACCTCGAACGAGCACTCCGGGTGGACGATGACTGTCACGCCGGGCACTCGCTCGCGCACCTCATCGACGTTCTGAGCGGTGAAGCGCCCGTGGACCGAGCAGTGTCCGCGCCACAGGATCATTCGGGCGCCCCGAAGCTGCTCGTCGGTGAGGCCTCCGCGCGGCCGGTTCGGGTTGTAGACGACACAGTCGTCCAGCGACATGCCGAGGTCGATCACAGCCGTGGTGCGGCCCAGATGCTGATCCGGCAGGAAGAGGACCTTCTCGCCGCGCTCGAAGGCCCAGGTGAGGCTGCGCTCGGCATTGCTGGAGGTGCAGACCGCGCCGCCGTTGCGCCCGGTGAACGCCTTGATGGCCGCGCTGGAGTTCATGTAGGTGACCGGGACGGTCTGTTCGGCGATGCCCAGTTCCTCGAGCAGCGCCCAGCACTCCTCGACCTGGGCGATCGTCGCCATGTCGGCCATCGAGCAGCCGGCAGCACTGTCGGGCAGCACGACCTGCTGGGAGTCGTCGGTCAGGATGTCGGCGCTCTCCGCCATGAAGTGCACACCCTCGAACACGATGAACTCGGCCTCCGGGTGCGCCGCGGCCTGCTGCGCGAGCTTGAAGGAGTCGCCCGTCGCGTCGGCGAACTGGATGACCTCATCGCGCTGGTAGTGGTGGCCGAGGATGAAGACGCGGCTCCCGAGGGTCTCCTTGGCCGCCCGCGCACGCTCGACGAGTCCGGGGTCCGAGGGAGCGGGCAGATCGCCCGGGCACACCACACCGGCCTCGGTGTCGTCATCGGACGCGTGGCCCAGGAGCAGGAGGGCCAGGGGAGAGGGTTCGGGTTCGGTGAACGTCGACGCCATCCGCACAGTGTGACATCCGACGGGGTGTCGCGCGTGGGCGGCGTTAGCGCTCCGCGCGAAGACGTGTGACAATCGGGAATGAATGTGGCGGCCGGGTTGTTGGCGGTCACGTAAACCTGTCGAAGAACGCGAAAGGTCCTGAGCATGACGGCTGACACCACCACCGAGGTCCCCGTGACCGACGGCATCATCCTGACCGACGGCGCCGCATCCAAGGTCAAGACCCTGCTGGAGAGCGAGGGGCGTGATGACCTCTCCCTGCGTGTCGCCGTGCAGCCCGGTGGCTGCTCGGGTCTGCGCTACCAGCTCTTCTTCGACGATCGCTCGCTCGACGGTGACGTGGTCAAGGACTTCGACGGCGTCAGCGTCGTCACCGACCGCATGAGCGCCCCGTACCTCGGCGGCGCGACCATCGACTTCGTCGACACGATCGAGAAGCAGGGCTTCACGATCGACAACCCGAACGCAACGGGCTCCTGCGCCTGCGGCGATTCGTTCCACTGACCCTCTCTCACTGCGAGAGCGCGAAGGCCACCGGGCGTCTGCCCGGTGGCCTTCGTCATGCGCGCTAGGCTCCCGGACCGTGGCTGTTCTCATCACCGGATCCATCGCGACCGATCACCTCATGACCTTCCCGGGGAAGTTCTCCGACTCCCTCGTCGCCGACAAGCTCGACAAGGTCTCGCTGTCGTTCCTCGTCGAGGAGCTCGAGGTCCGTCGGGGCGGGGTCGCCCCGAACATCGCCTTCGGCATGGGCTGCCTCGGCCACCGGCCGGTCCTCGTGGGCGCGGTGGGGCCGGACTTCGCCGACTACGAGTCCTGGCTGCAGCGTCACAACGTCGACACCAGTGGGGTGCATGTCTCGGACTCCCGGCACACCGCTCGGTTCGTCTGCACCACCGATGCCGAGCAGAACCAGATCGCGTCCTTCTACCCGGGTGCGATGTCGGAGGCGCGCAACATCGAGCTCCGTCCGGTCGTCGATCGGGCCGGCAAGGCCGAGGTCGTGCTGATCGGCGCGAACGATCCCGAGGCGATGCTGCGGCACACCGAGGAGTGCCGGTTCCGCGGCTACCCGTTCGCGGCCGACCCCTCCCAGCAACTCGCGCGCATGAGCGGGGATGAGATCACCCCGCTCATCGAGGGCGCTGCTTTCCTGTTCTCCAACGAGTACGAGCTCGCCCTCATCCAGCAGAAGACCGGCTGGACGGAGGCCGATCTCGACGCCATGGTCGAGGTGCGCGTGACCACCATGGGCGCTGACGGCGCGCGGGTGCAGCGCCGAGGCGGCGACACCGTCACGGTCGCCGTGGCCGAGGAGGACCGCAAGGCCGACCCGACCGGCGTGGGCGACGCCTTCCGCGCCGGGTACCTCAGCGGTCAGGGGTGGGGCCTCAGCGACGAGCGTTCCGCACAGATCGGTGCCCTCCTGGCCACCTACGTCATCGAGACCGTGGGCACGCAGGAGTACGAGCTTGCGCGCCAGCACTTCCTCGAGCGCATGTCGGCCGCCTATGGCGACGATGCGGCGGCCGAGGTCGAACCGCACGTGGTCTGCCCGCGTCCCTGACCCGGCGATGCTCGGGCAGCAGCGGTGACCGACCCCGGCCCATGCCGGTGGGACCTTCCGGACCCTGCCGAGGCCGACCCCGGTCATGAGGTCCTTGCTGTCGGCGCGGACCTGGAGCCCTCGACTCTCCTGGCCGCCTACGCGCGGGGGTTGTTCCCGATGCACGTGTCGGGCGAGGAATCCCATCGGGACCTCGGCTGGTGGTCACCCGACCCGCGAGGCGTCCTCCCGCTCGATGCTCTGCGCATCAGCCGTTCGCTGCGACGATCGATGCGGCGCTTCACCCTGACCGTCGACGCTGCCTTCTCGGAGGTGATGCGGGCCTGCGCGGAGGGACGCTCCGAGGGGGCCTGGATCACCGACGAGTTCGTCATCCAGTACTCACGGCTGCACGACATGGGCTGGGCGCACTCCGTCGAGGTGTGGCGGGAGGACCGGCTGGTCGGTGGCCTGTACGGGGTCGAGATCGGAGGCCTGTTCGCGGGGGAGTCCATGTTCCACCGCGAGACGGACGCGTCCAAGGCCGCGCTCGTGGCCCTGGTGGACGTGCTGCGGGGCGCCGGGGATCCCGATCGCCGCCTGCTGGACGTCCAGTGGCGCACGGACCATCTGGCGACGTTGGGGGTGGTCGAGATCCCTCGCGCCTCGTACCTGGCAAGGCTGCAGACCGCCCTGCCGCTGCCCCCGGCCTTCCCGTCGACCGCTACGCGAGCACCCCGCGGGCGGCGTTGATCGCCTCTGGCAGAGCGGTGAGGAAGCCCTCGATGGTCTCCTCGGCGCAGTCGAACGGGAGGGACACGCGGATCGAGGCGTCGGCGGCCACCCCCATGGCGGCCAGCACCTGGCTCGGCATCCGCACGTCCGAGGTGCACGCGGAGCCGCTCGCGACGCTGTAGCCGCGCCGTGACAGCTCATCCACCACGGCCTCACCGGTCACCCCGGGGCAGGTGAACGTGACGATGTGGGGCAGTCGGTCATCGGGGTCGCCGGTCACGGTGATGCCGTCCGCGAGGGTCGGCAGGACGCTGCGGATGCGATCGGTCAGCGCGAAGGCCCGCGCAGCATCGGCATCGCTCTGCGGCAGCCACGTCTCGAGCGCGGTGGCCGCGGCCGCGGCCGCGGGCACGTCGGGGAAACCGCTCACCCAGCCGCGGTCCGGGTTCTCCTCCGGGCTCCAGCCCACGTGGCGACGCACCACCAGGACGCCGACACCGGCCGGGCCGGCCCAGTCCCGGGCCGAGGCGGCCAGCACGTCCCACGAGGAGGGGAACGGACCTCGCCCGACGACCTGGACCGCGTGGGCGAGGAGAGGAACCCCGGCATCCCGGGCGATCTCGTGGGCGCGGGCGAGGGGCTGCCGGGTGCCCACCTCGGGATTGGCGACCTGCACCGCGGCGAGGGACGCGGGCCTGGTGAGCGCCGCGGCGAACGCGTCCAGGGACATCCGGCCGTGGTCGTCAACGTCCACGAGGTCGACCTCGTCGGCGCCGCCTCGGGCCGGACTGAGCACCGCGAGGCTCTCGACAGCGGAGCAGACTGCCCTGCTCACCGGGGAGCGACCCAGCAGGCCGGTCACCGCGATCCCGACCGCGGTCGGTCCGGAGGTGGTGAGGAAGACCTCGTCGGGGTCCACACCGAGCGACGAGGCGATGCTGGCGCGAGCCGCGTCGAGGACCAGGCCGGTGCGGCGCCCTTCGTGATGGAGGCGGGCGGGATCACTCCAGGCCTGCCCGGCGGCCGCCAACCACGCCTGACGGGCAGCCGGCAGCAGGGGTTGGCCACCCACCGCATCGAGGTATCCGGAGCCGCTCACGGCCCTCACGGTAGCGCCCGGAATCGAGGGTCGATGAGGAGCCGATCACAGTGCGTGGGCCCAGAAGGACCGTGAGGGGATCGTGCGCTAGTCTCACGACCAATCGGACACGTAGGAAGGCGTTCTGTGCGGCACTCAAGCCACGCGGACTCCATGGGTGGTCCCATGGCAGTCCAGCAACATCAGCAGAGCAGCAGGCGGCGGCGCTTCCGCGCGGCCGCACTCGGAGCGGGGGCGGTCGCCGTGGCGGTGGCCCTGTCCGGCTGCACGGTCAACGAGATCCTCTTCCTCGATCTCCCCGAGCCGGCCACCAAGGAGGCCGTGACCATCCAGAACCTCTGGGAGGGCTCATGGATCGCGGCCTGGGCCGTCGGCATCGTCACGTGGGCGCTCATGCTGTGGGCCGCCTTCGCCTACCGGCGCAAGCACAAGGACGACGCCCCTGAGCAGACGAAGTACAACATCCCGATCGAGCTGCTGTACACGGTCGTCCCGCTGATCATGATCGTCGGCCTGTTCTTCTTCACCGCCAAGGATCAGTCCGAGATCCTCACGGTCGACAACGATCAGGATGAGACCGTCCAGGTGGTCGGCTTCCGCTGGAACTGGGCGTTCAACTACATGGATCAGGACGCCTACGCGATCGGCACGCCGGACATGCCGGCGGAGCTGGTGCTGCCGGTGGGCGAGAAGATCCGCTTCGAGCTCGTCTCCCCGGATGTCATCCACTCCTTCTGGGTGCCGGACTTCCTGTTCAAGATGGACGTCATCCCCGGCAAGACGAACATCTTCGAGCTGACCCCCGACAAGGTGGGCACCTACGCCGGGAAGTGCGCCGAGTTGTGCGGCGTCGATCACGCCCGCATGCTGTTCAACGTGCGGGTCGTCGAGCCCGCCGAGTACGAGAGCTACATCGCCGGTCTGAAGGATCGCGGCCAATCCGGGATGTTCGATACCGGGATGACCACCGACGCAGGCCAGATGCCGGATGAGAGGACGACATGACGATCCTGAGCGACCCGCCCGTCGCACCTTCCAGCCCCGGACCGGAGGATCGCAAGGAGGCCCGCAAGCGCAGCTGGGGCTCCGCGATCGTCTCCTGGGTCACCTCGACCGACCACAAGGTCATCGGGTACATGTACCTCGTCACGGCGACCTTCTGGTTCTTCCTCGCCGGTCTGATGGCCCTCGCCATCCGCGCCGAGCTCGCCGTTCCCGGGATGCAGTTCATCTCGCTCGAGCAGTACAACCAGCTCTTCACCATGCACGGCACGATCATGCTGTTCCTGTTCGCCACGCCGCTGTTCGTCGGCTTCGGCAACGTGATCATGCCGCTGCAGATCGGCGCCCCCGATGTCGCCTTCCCGCGCCTGAACATGCTCGGCTACTGGCTGTTCTTCTTCGGCGGACTCACCGTCGCCCTCGGCTTCCTCACCCCCGGTGGCGCGGCCGCCTTCGGCTGGTTCGCCTACGCTCCGCTGAGCTCCGCCCAGTTCTCACCTGAGGTGGGCGCCGACCTGTGGTACATCGGCCTGGCCATGGGCGGCCTGGGCACGATCCTCGGCTCGGTCAACTTCATCACGACGATCTTCACCATGCGCGCTCCGGGCCTGACCATGTTCCGGATGCCCATCTTCACCTGGACGATCTTCGTCACCAGCATCCTGGTGATCCTCTCCTTCCCGGTCCTCGCCGCCGCCCTCGCGATGGCGTTCATCGACCGCGAGTATGGGGCCGTGGTGTTCGCCCCCGAGAACGGTGGCGCCATCCTCTGGCAGCACCTGTTCTGGTTCTTCGGGCATCCTGAGGTGTACATCCTCGCTCTGCCGTTCTTCGGCATCGCGAGCGAGATCATCCCGGTGTTCTCCCGCAAGCCGATCTTCGGCTATAAGGGTCTCGTCTTCGCGACGCTTGCGATCGGCGCCCTGTCGATGGGGGTGTGGGCCCACCACATGTACGTGACAGGGTCGGTCTATCTGCCCTACTTCGCGATCATGACGATGCTCATCGCCGTACCCACCGGCGTGAAGTTCTTCAACTGGATCGGCACCATGTGGAAGGGCTCGATCAAGTTCGACACCCCGATGCTGTGGACGATGGGCTTCCTCATCACGTTCCTGTTCGGCGGCCTCACCGGCATCATCCTGTCGGCGCCTCCACTGGACTTCCACGTCTCGGACAGCTACTTCGTGGTGGCCCACTTCCACTACACGGTCTTCGGAACCGTCGTCTTCCTGTTCTTCGCCGGCCTGTACTTCTGGTGGCCCAAGATGACGGGCAAGATGCTCAACGAGCGACTCGG
>JAUHZW010000023.1 GCA_030425745.1 Actinomycetes bacterium | reverse complement strand
CCGACAGCGAGCCCCAGAGTCAGGCCGGCGAGGTACGGCCCCTTGAGCCGAGCGCCCAGGAGCCCGACGGCCGCACCCACCGTCACACCGGCGAGCCCGGCCACCACCATGGACCACACGGCGTTCCAGGGTGTGCCCAGCAGCGGGACTGTCGTCAGCCGCATGCTGGAGACGGCGAAGGCGTACCCGCCCACGGCCATGAGGGCACCGTTGCCCAAGGACACCTGACCGGTCAGCCCGACGAGGATGACCATGCCCATCATGGCCGTCGCGTACATGGCCGTCATGGCCAGGTAGTAGCTCCACAGCGGATCCAGCACGTAGTTCAGACGTGTGAGCGCCACCCACAGCAGGACGAACGCGGGCAGGTGCAGCAGCAGTCGGGAACGGTTCATCACACGTCCCTCGCCCCGGGACGCGCGAAGACGCCGCCCGGCTTCAACAGCAGGTTCAGCGCCAACAGGATGAGCGCCGCGAGCGGTGCGTCCTCAGCGCTGCTGTAGCCGGTCACGACCGACAGCAGCAGTCCGGTGCCCAGCCCGAACATCACCGCGCCGACGAGGCTGTCCAGACCTCCGATCACGGCGGCCGTGAAGGCGAGGATCAGGAGCAGGTCGAAGCTGTTGGGCGAGAGTGACGAGATCGGCGCGATGAGGACGCCCGCCAGGGAACCGACGATCCCGGCGAGCGCCCAGCCGAGGGCCAGGGTCTTGCGCACGTCGATCCCCGACAGCCGGACGACCTCCGGCTGGAACGCCGAGGCACGCATCGCGAGCCCGATTCCGGTGCGGGTGAGGAACAGGGAGAGGCCCAGGACCAGGGCCGCAGCGACGCCCAGGACCACGAGGTCGTAGATCGAGATCGGCCACACCCGGTCACCGGTCTCGATGCCGGAGGCCGGGAACGGCTGCGGGAAGGCCACGAGGTCGCCGCCCCAGATCATGGCGGCTCCGGCCTGCAGCGCGATGAGGATGCCGAACGTGGCGATGATCGCCCCGGAGGAGTCCGAGCGCCGGATCGGCCGGAGAGTCAGCAGGTAGACGACGAGTCCGAGAACGGCACCGGCGGCGAGCCACCACAGGCCCGTCGCCTGCTGCACCGACAGCGCAATGAAGCTGGTGAACATCGCCTGCCCGACCTGCGCGAAGTTGATGACTCGCGAGGACCGCCACGTCAGCACGAGGGCAAGGGCGATCAGCGCGATGACCGCACCATTGGCCACTCCGCCGAGGAGGTAGCCGACGAGCACCTCGAGGGGGTTCACGAGCGTTCCTCCCCCATGGCGTCAGTAGCCCAGGTACGCATGGCGAAGCCCCTCATCCTCAGCCAGCTCCGCAGCAGGCCCGGCAGCGACGACCGACCCCAGATGCAGGACCGCGCCGTCATCGGCTACCCGCAACGCGGTCGCCGCGTTCTGCTCGACCAGCAGGACCGCCAGATCGGTCTCGCGGGCCAATCTGGCCACGAGCTCAAGGATCTGCGTGACGATCAGGGGGGCCAAGCCGAGTGACGGTTCATCCAGGAGCAGCACCCTGGGCCGGGACATGAGCGCCCGCCCGATCGCGAGCTGCTGGCGCTCGCCTCCGCTCAGCGCACTGGCATGCACGTGCAGGCGCTCCGCGAGCCGCGGGAACAGGTCGAGCACCTCCGCAGAGGTCTCGCGCCGTTCCGCTCGGGGTCGGGTGAGCCCACCGAGGTCGAGGTTGTCGCGGACGGTCAGCTCGGGGATGGTCGACCTTCCCTCAGGCACGAGCACGAGGCCTCGGCGGACCAGCGCCTCGGGGGCATGCGCGGTGACGTCTGCCCCGTCGAGGGTGACCCGGCCTGACGATGGGGCGACCAGCCCCGCTACGCAGCGCAGCAGCGAGGACTTCCCAGCGCCGTTGGCTCCGATGACGGCGGTCACCTGGCCGGCCGGCACACGAAGCGACACTCCACGCACCGCCTCCACCGGGCCGTAGGAGAGGGAGAGGTCGTCGATCTCGAGCATCAGGCGGGCTCCCCCAGGTAGGCCGACAGCACGGCCGGATCGCGGCGGACCTCGTCCGGGGTGCCATGGGCGATCACTCGGCCGGCGTCGAGGACCCAGATGAAGTCACACACCTCCATCACCAGTTCCATGTGGTGCTCGACGAGGAGAACGGTGCGCTCCGGCACCCAGGATCGGACCAGTGAGCCCAGATCGGCCATGTCCGCGGCGGAGATCCCACCGGCCGGCTCATCGAGCAGGATGACCGACGGGTCACACATGAGTGAGCGGGCGAGCGCGACCCGCTTCTGCACCGGGTACGGGAGCTCTCCCGGAAGCCGATCGGCCTCCTCCCCGATGCCGAGCTCTGACAGGCGGGCACGCGCTGTCTCACGGACCGTCGCGGCCTCTCGGTCAGCCCAGGGTGACCCCCAGGAGTCCGCGAAGAAGCCATGCCTCGCCCGCGCTCCGAGGGTCACGTTCTGGAGCACCGTCAGGGTCGGGAAGAGACCGACGCCCTGCAGGGTGCGGGCCACGCCATGACGGGTCAGGTCGTGTGGGCGGACCCGCCGTAGGGCTCGGCCGCCCAGCGAGACGCTGCCGGAGTCCGGGCGCACGAAGCCGCTCAGGACGTTGAACACGGTCGTCTTGCCCGCACCGTTCGGACCGATGAGCCCGGTCACCGCACCACGGGGCGCCGACAGCGACACCGAGTCAAGGATCGTCAGACCACCGAGGGTGACGCTGACCTCGTCCAGGGAGACGGCCGGATGCGGAAACGGCAGGTAGAAGCCCACAACCCACCCCCTGCCCGAGCGGCCCTCCCGCTTGGCCACCGAGTGTCGTCCTGCCGAGCCTGCTCGGCAACCGGTTTACCGGAAAGCACGAACCCCCGGAAAGGCTCCCGGGGGTTCGTGAGTGGCCGTGCGTGGAGCTCCTAGAGCTCGTCCTCGGTCATGAGGTCCTTGCTGCGGTTGGGATCCAGCGGGATGCCGGGGCCCATCGTGGTCGACATCGTCGCCTTCTTGATGTACCGGCCCTTCGCCGCGCTGGGCTTGAGGCGGAGGATCTCGTCGAGCGCAGCGCCGTAGTTCTCGACCAGCGCCTGCTCGGTGAACGAGCCCTTGCCGATCGGGAAGTGCAGGTTCGAGTGCTTGTCGACGCGGAACTCGATCTTGCCGCCCTTGATGTCGTTGACGGCCTTGGTGACGTCCATGGTCACCGTGCCCGTCTTCGGGTTCGGCATAAGGCCACGGGGGCCGAGCACCTTGCCCAGCGTGCCGACCTTGCCCATGAGGTCGGGCGTCGCAACGGCGGCGTCGAAGTCCGTCCACCCGCCCTTGACCTTCTCGATCATGTCGTCGCCACCAACGAAGTCGGCGCCCGCCGCACGGGCCTCCTCAGCCTTCTCGCCGTTGGCAAAGACCAGGACCCGAGCGGTCTTGCCGGTGCCGTGCGGAAGGTTGATGGTGCCGCGGACCATCTGGTCCGCCTTGCGGGGATCGATGCCGAGACGCATAGAGACCTCGACGGTGGGATCGAACTTGGTGCTGACGGTGTCCTTGACGATGCGGACCGCCGAGAGCGGTGAATACAGGGCGTCAGCGTCGATCTTCTCCGCTGCGGCCCGGTAGGCCTTGCTGCGCTTCATGTCTGCTCCTTCGCAGGTCGTGGTGCGAGCCGCGCTGGCTCTGCCACTGGGGTGATTGGTGCTCGGGGCCGCGGAGGCGACCCCATGCTCAGCGCTAGGCGCTGACGGTGATGCCCATCTGACGGGCGGTGCCCTCGATGATCTTCATCGCGGCCTCGACGTCGTTCGCGTTGAGGTCGGGCATCTTGGCCTCGGCGATCTCGCGGACCTGATCCTTGGTGATCGATCCGGCCTTCACCTTGTGCGGCTCGCCGGAGCCCTTGTCCAGGCCAGCGGCCTTGAGGATGAGGCGCGAGGCCGGCGGAGTCTTCAGGATGAAGTCGAAGGATCGGTCCTCGTAGACCGTGATCTCGACCGGGATGATGTTGCCGCGCGAGTTCTCGGTCGCGGCGTTGTAGGCCTTGCAGAACTCCATGATGTTGACGCCGTGCTGGCCCAGTGCGGGGCCGACCGGCGGCGCCGGGTTCGCCTGACCGGCCTGGATCTGGAGCTTGATCAGGCCGGCAACCTTCTTCTTCGGTGCCATGGTTTTTCGGGTCCTTACCTGTTGTTACCCGGAGGCGGCGCCCCCGGGGGGTCTGTGTGGTGCCGTCAGTTCTTGACGATCTGGTTGAACGCGAGCTCAACCGGGGTCTCACGTCCGAAGATCTCGACGAGGCCCGTGACCTTCTGGGACTCGATGTTGATCTCCGAGATCGTGGCGTGCAGCGTGGCGAACGGCCCGTCGACGACGGTGACGGAGTCGCCGATCGTGAAGTCGACCTCGACCACGGGTGCGGCAGCGACGCCACCCTCGGTGGCAGCCTCGGCAGCGCCGGCCGGAGCGGCCTTCTTCTCCGGGGCGGGGGCGAGGATGGCGACGACCTCGTCTAGGGACAGCGGGGCGGGCTGGTGGCCGTGGCCCACGAAGCCCGTCACACCCGGCGTGTGCCGGACGACGCCCCATGACTCATCCGTGAGGTCCATGCGGACGAGCACGTAGCCGGGGAACTTGTTCCGACGGACGAGCTTGCGGACGCCGCCCTTGATCTCGGTGACCTCCTCCATCGGCACCTCGACCTGGAAGACGTAGTCCTCCATGTTGAAGGTGGTGGTGCGCGCCTCGATGTTGGTCTTCACCTTGTTCTCGTAGCCGGAGTACGAGTGGACGACGTACCAGTCTCCGGGCGAGATCCGCATCTGCTCGCGGAACGCGGCCACGGGGTCTTCGTCCTCGTCGTCCTCCTCGACTGCCTCGACGACGGCCTCCGCCGCCTCAGCAGCGGCCTCAGCCTCGACGATGGCCTCGGCCTCGTCGACGGCATCCTCGGCCTCGACGATCGCCTCGGCGACCTGCTCGGGAGTCGCGTCCGCCGGGACGTCGACGGTGGTGCCGTCAGCGGTCACGGCCGTCGCGAATGGATCGGTCGAGGGTGACGTGGGGTCCTGCTCGGACACGGCTGGCCTTCTCCTTGCGTCGTCGGTCGTCGTCGGTGCTTCCTC
This sequence comes from Actinomycetes bacterium, assembly GCA_030425745.1. Taxonomy (GTDB): domain Bacteria; phylum Actinomycetota; class Actinomycetes; order S36-B12; family S36-B12; genus UBA10649. The sequence goes on along the minus strand of JAUHZW010000023.1, from coordinate 9,970 downwards.
ATCCGAAGACGAGGAGCACTCCCTGGGTGAACACGTAGTCGAAGCCGGCGATGATGCCGGCCATGATCAGGACGAACACCACCACGACGGTCGTGTACGCGATGAGTTCCTTGCGGGTGGGCCAGATGACCTTGCGGAGCTCCGCGACCACCTGACGGATGAACAGGGCAAGGCGTGAGAACACGTTGGCCTGGTCCTTGCGGCCGCGGTTCTCGGATCCGCCGCCGGACACGACATCGGCGTCCGTCATCGGTGCTGCTCCGTTCGTTGTCATCCCGAGCCGGGCGGCTCGGGCGTGGTCGCCTGTCACCGGACACATGGCCCGGTTTCCTGCGGGTGCTGCCGCCGTGGGGCGGCGAGCATCGCAGGGCCGGAGGGACTTGAACCCCCAACCGCCGGTTTTGGAGACCGGTGCTCTACCAATTGAGCTACGACCCTCCGCAGCCGCCGGGGAGACGGCTCCGGTGCGCGTCGGAGGGCAGGCTGGCGCCGACCTACTTCAGCGAAGGGGCAGTCTACGGGCCCGCCCCGAGGCCGGTCCAATCCGGTCCCCGTGGGGCCGACCTCGTCGTGGGTTCCGGCGGCAGGACTGCAAGGATGAGCCCATGACCGACACCCGCCTGTCCCGTCGCATCGCTGCGATCTCCGAGTCCGCCACACTCGCGGTCGACGCCAAGGCCAAGGCCCTCAAGGCCGCCGGCCGGCCGGTCATCGGCTTCGGCGCCGGCGAGCCCGACTTCCCCACGCCCGGGTACATCGTCGAGGCCGCACAGGCGGCCTGCGGCGATCCCCGCTGGCACCGCTACACCCCGGCCGGGGGTCTGCCGCAGCTGAAGGAGGCCATCGCCGCGAAGACCCTGCGTGATTCGGGCTACGAGGTCGCTCCCAGCCAGGTGCTGGTGACCAACGGCGGCAAGCAGGCCCTCTACAACGCCTTCGCAGCACTGCTGAACCCCGGTGACGAGGTCCTGCTGCCTGCCCCGTACTGGACCACCTACCCCGAGTCCATCCAGTTGGCCGGCGGCGTGCCCGTCGAGATCATGACCGACGAGACGTCGGGCTACCGCGCCACGGTCGAGCAGCTTGAGGCGGCCTGCACCGACCGCACCACCATGCTGGTGTTCGTCTCTCCCTCCAACCCGACCGGGGCGGTCTACTCCCCTGCCGAGGTGCGGGCCATCGGCGAGTGGGCCGCGGCCAAGGGCCTGTGGGTCGTCACGGACGAGATCTACGAGCACCTCGTATACGGCGATGCCGAGTTCTCGTCCATGCCGGTGCTCGTTCCCGAGCTCGCCGACACGTGCGTCGTGGTCAACGGAGTCGCCAAGACGTACGCCATGACCGGCTGGCGCGTGGGCTGGATGATCGGCCCGAACGACATCATCAAGGGCGCCACGAACCTGCAGTCGCACGCGACGTCCAACGTCGCCAACGTCTCGCAGGTCGCGGCTCTGGCTGCCGTCAGCGGAGATCTGGCCGCTGTCGACGAGATGAAGGTCGCCTTCGACCGGCGCCGACTGCTCATCACCGGGCTGCTCGACGCGATCCCCGGCGTCACGTGCCCGACTCCCGAAGGGGCGTTCTACGTGTACCCGTCGGTCAAGGGCCTGATGGGCCGCACCCTGCGCGGGACCACCATCGAGTCGTCGTCACAGCTGGCCGGGCTCATCCTCGACGAGGTCGAGGTCGCGGTGGTGCCGGGCGAGGCCTTCGGCACACCGGGCTACCTGCGCCTGTCGTACGCCACCTCGGACGCCGACATCACCGAGGGCGTCGGCCGGATGGCGGCCCTGCTCGCCGAGGCCCAGTAGCCCCACCCGATGCCTCGTCGCTGGTGGCTGGAATTCTCGCGAATTTCCAGCCACCAGCGACGAGGCATCGGGCTGTCCGCTAGAGCGAGCAGCTGACGAGTCGGGGCTCAGGCTCGAGATCGATCCCGAAGGCCTCACGTACGCGGGCCCGAACAGTGCGGGCCAGCTCAAGGATGTCCGCGGCCGTCGCACCGCCCTGATTCGTGAGGGCGAGCGTGTGTCGGGACGAGATGCGGGCTCGAGCGCTCTCGCTCACCCCGAATCCGGGCTCGATGCCCGCGTGAGCGATCAGCCACGCTGCGCTGAGCTTGACGCCGGAGTCAGCCGGGTAGCGCGGGCACTCCTCCGGCAGCGACTCGGCGACCTCGGCCACGACGATCGGATTGGTGAAGAACGACCCCGCACTCCAGGTGTCCGGATCGTCAGCGTCCAGCACCATCGCCTTGCGACCGCGCAGAGACAGCACGGCCTCCCGAACCGCCGCCACACTGGCGGTGTCGTCCACCGCCACCCCGAGTTGCCGCGCCAACTCGGGGTAGGCGACGCGCCCGAGCCCCGAGGTGCCCAGACGCATCGTCACCGTCAGGATCACCCAGCGGTCAGGGTCCGCCTTGAACCGACTCGTGCGGTACCCGAAGGAGCACTCCTCCGCAGGGATCTCGACAACGCGGCCGGTCGAACGATCCAGGGCCTCCACGGCCACGATCACCTGGGCAACGTCCTGCCCGTAGGCCCCGACGTTCTGCACCGGTGTCGCCCCCACCAGTCCGGGGACACCAGACAGGGCCTCGATGCCCACCCATCCGCGCTCGACGGCGAACGCCACGACGTCGTCCCACCCCTCGCCGGCAGCAAGGCGCAGGGTGACCGAACCGTCTGTCTCGTCGAGCACCTCGCGCCCACGGGTGGCCACCTGCACCACCTGCCCGCGGAAGCCGTCGTCGGCCACCAGGAGATTGCTCCCCCCGCCGAGGATGAGGACGGGAACCCCGCCGGTGTCACACCGCCGGACCGCGTCGCACAGGTCGGCAGCCGAATCAGCCACGACCCACGCGTCCGCCGGGCCACCGACACGCAGAGTCGTGTGCTCGGCGAGGGTCCGGCGCAGCAGGCCGTCCACGCTCAGGCCAGTCGAACCCGGGCCTGGGCCTTGCCCAGCACCGTGGCACCGTCGAAGGATGCCGTCAGGGTCACCTGCACGGTGCCGTCGTCGTTCTTCGCGGAGACCTTGGCAGCGACCTCGAGAGTCGCTCCGGAATCGTCATCCGGCACGACGACGGGCCGGGTGAAGCGGACGCCGTACTCGAGGAGGGCTCCGGGATCACCGATCCAGTCCGTGACGACGCGACCCGCGAGAGCCATCGTGAGCATGCCGTGCGCGATCACATTCGGCAGACCGACCTCAGTGGCGACGCGCTCGTTCCAGTGGATGACGTTGAAGTCGCCGGAGGCCCCGGCGTAGCGCACGAGGTCCGCACGGGTGATGGCGAAGGTCTGGGCCGGGAGCTCGGTGCCGACCTCGACGTCGGCCCAGGCCACAAGCGCGGTCATGAGTCGTCCTCGGGGCCGCGGGAGACGAGCAGCGCGCGGGTGGTGGCCACCGGCTCGCCGCCGACCGTGGCGATGTCGCCTCGAGTGGTGATCATGTCGTTGCCGGCCATGGTGCGGATGGCCTCGATCGTGGTGGTGACGACGAGCTCGTCGCCCGCGACGATCGGGCGCGTGAACTCAAAGCGCTGCTCACCGTGGACCACGCGCGAGTAGTCGAGCCCGAGTTCCGGATCGCGGACGACGGCTCCGCTGGCCTTGAGGGACAGGATCACCGAGAAAGTCGGGGGCGCGGCCAGATCGGTGTAACCCAGCGCCCGGGCCGCCTCGACGTCGTGCGAGGCCGGATTGGTGTCGCCGATCGCGGTGGCGAACTCGCGGATCTTCTCCCGGCCCACGACATAGGTGCCCTCAGGCGCGTAGGAGCGCCCGATGAAGTCGGGGTTGAGTGCCATGGCGCAAGGCCGTGGACTAGCGGGTTTCCTTGTGCGCCGTGTGCTTGCCGCAGGTGGGGCAGAACTTGTTCACCTCGAGGCGGTCGGGGTCGTTCCGACGGTTCTTCTTGGTGATGTAGTTGCGGTTCTTGCACTCTTCGCACGCCATGGTGATCTTCGGACGGACATCCGTTGCCTTGCCCACTGTGTTCTGCCTTTCGTGTGGTCTCGGCAAGGGTGCTTGCCAAGCATGGTCATGCTGGTCGAGTAGCGGAGGCCGGACTTGAACCGGCGACACAGCGATTATGAGCCGCTTGCTCTGCCAACTGAGCTACCCCGCCGCTTGTGGGACCACCATCATCCCACCACCCCCGACCATCACTGGTCGAGAGGTCTCGAGCCCCTTCCGGGAATCGGACCCGGTACCTCGCCCTTACCAAGGGAGCGCTCTACCAATGAGCTAAAGGGGCGTGAAGCCGTCCGATCCTACACAGGGGGTGGGGGGACGACGAAATCGGCCGGAGCGCGCCTCGGCTGATAGGGCCGCTCAGGCGTGATCGGGCCCGATGCGGCTCGCTGACGCATACTGGCAGGAGCGGAGCGATCGACCTGGAGGACCCATGAGCATGATGACGAGGCCCGTGCCGCTCCTGGCCGTCCTGGCCCTGAGCAGCGCCCTCCTCGGCGCCTGCGGATCCTCCGAGGCTGCTGCCGCCGATGATGCCCCGCGTCGCACCGGCACCGTGGCCTCCGGTCTGGAGGTCCCGTGGGGGCTCGCCTTCCTGCCGCGCGGCGGCGCCTTGGTGTCCGAGCGCGACTCGGGGCAGATCCTGCGCCTCGACGGTCGCGGATCGGCGACCCCGGTGGCGACGATCGGTGATATCGACGCCGCCGGCGAGGGTGGCCTCCTCGGTCTCGCGCTCGAGCCCGGCGTGGATCCCGGATGGCTGTACGCGTACTACACCGGGCTGCAGGACAACCGCATCGTGCGGATGACGTGGGACGGCTCGACCCTCGGCGCCCCGGAGCCGGTGCTGACCGGCATTCCCAAGAACGTCTTCCATGACGGAGGACGCATCGCTTTCGGGCCCGACGGGATGCTCTACGTCGCGACCGGCGACGCGGGCGACGAGTCCTCGGCGCAGGACCCCGAGAGCCTGGCCGGCAAGGTTCTGCGGATCACACCCGACGGAGACGTGCCCGACGACAACCCCTTCCCCGGATCGCCCGTCTTCACACTCGGCCACCGCAACGTCCAGGGGCTCGCCTTCGACGGGGAGGGCCGCCTCTGGGCGAGTGAGTTCGGAGCCAAGGACGCCGACGAGCTCAACCTCCTGACAGCGGGCGGCAACTACGGATGGCCCGAGGTCGAGGGCATGGGCTCCGACCCCGCCTTCATCAACCCCGTCACGACGTGGGAGCCCACATCCACGGCATCGCCCTCCGGCATCACCGTTCTGGACGACACCGTGTACGTCGCATCGCTCCGAGGGGAGAGGCTGTGGCAGGTGCCCTTGTCGGGGCCGGATCAGTACCGAGCCGCTGCTGTCCCGCTGCCGGATCTCGGACGCCTCCGCACGGTCGCGACCACGCCCGACGGTCGCAGCCTGTGGCTGGCGACGAGCAACCGCGACGGGCGCGGGGACCCGGCCGCCAAGGACGATCGCATCGTTGTGCTTCGCTGACCACGGCAGCCGCCTGCATGCCCGGCCGGCCAGAACAGGGTTGACTGTGCCCATGGCCACCACCACCCGCTGGACCAGCGCCGACCTGCCCGACCTCACCGGCCGCACCGCGATCGTCACCGGCGCCAGTTCCGGCCTCGGTCTGGTCACCGCCAGGGAACTGGCAGCCCATGGCGCCGCCGTCACCCTCGCGGTGCGTGACACCGCGAAGGGCGGGCGCACCGCCGAGATGATCCGCTCGATCTCTCCGGGTGCCGCGGTGGAGGTCGCGGAACTCGACGTCGCCGACCTCGCGTCTGTCCGCGCCTTCGCCTCCCGGTGGAGCGCCGATCATGCGGACGGGCTGGACCTGCTCATCAACAACGCCGGGGTCATGGCCATTCCGCGCCGCGAGTCCCCCGACGGATATGAGCTGCAGTTCGCGACCAACCACCTGGGCCACTTCGCCCTCACCGGGCTGCTGCTTCCCGCCCTCGTCGCCCGTCCCCGATCCCGCGTCGTCAACGTGTCCTCCGGTGCGCACCGTTTCGGGCGCATGGACTTCGACGATCTGATGGGCGAACGTCGCTACGGGGCCTGGCGGGCGTACGGCCAGAGCAAGCTCGCCAACCTGCTCTTCACGTCAGAGCTGCAGCGGCGCCTGGATCTCAACGCCCTGCCCATGCTGGCCCTCGCCGCGCACCCCGGCTACGCGGCCACCAACCTGCAGTCCGTCGGCGTCGAGATGAGTGGACGTTCCTGGGCCCAGACCCCGATGGCCCTCGCGAACCGTTTCCTCGCACAGAGTGCAGACATGGGCGCGCTGCCCACGCTGTTCGCCGCGACCGCACCGGGCCTGCCCGGGGACTCGTACATCGGCCCCGACGGCTTCATGGAGCAGAAGGGGCACCCGCGCCTCGTCGACCGTTCGACCGCCGCGAAGGATGCCGAGGCAGCTGCTCGGCTGTGGACCGTCAGCGAGACCCTCACCGGTGTGCACTACCCACTGGACCTGCCATGACCGGGTGGCGGATGCCCCCGGAATGGGGACCGCATGAACGCACGTGGATGGCGTGGCCGTCGTCCGGATACACGCTCGGCCCGTCGGATGCCGAGGCGGACGAGGCCAGGGCCGCATGGGCCGCAGTCGCCAACGCGATCGTCCGCTTCGAGCCCGTGACGATGGCCGTGAACCCCGACGCGGTCGACATCGCCCGCACGTGGCTCGACCCGGAGGTGCGCATCGCCGAGATGCCTCTGGACGATGCGTGGATGCGCGACATCGGCCCGACGTTCGTCGTCGACGAGGGCCGACGTATGGGCGGTGTCGACTGGGTCTTCAACGGCTGGGGCGCCCAGAGCTGGGCGCAGTGGGATGAGGACGCCCAGGCTGCCCAGCGGGTCTGTGCGGCAGCGGGGGTCCCCGCCGTTCCCTCGCGCATGGTGAACGAGGGTGGCGGCATCCACGTCAACGGCGAGGGCATCGTCCTGCTGACACGAACCGTCCAGCTCGGTGAGGGTCGCAACGCCGACTGGACGCAGGACCAGGTGGAACGCGAGCTCCAGCGGACCCTGGGCGTGCGCCGGTTCGTGTGGATCGAACGTGGCCTGACACGCGACTACGACGAGTTCGGCACCCGCGGCCACATCGACATCGTGGCGTGCTTCGCGGATGCCACCACTGTGCTGTTCCACGACCAGCGCAACCCCGAGCATCCTGACCACGCGGTCAGCGCTGAGGTCCGTGCCACCCTTGAGTCCGCCCTGCCGGGCATGCGGATCGTCGCCGTGCCCGCACCGGACGTCCTGCGAGACGACGAGGGGTGGGTCGACTACTCGTACATCAACCACTACGTGTGCAACGGCGCAGTGATCCTGTGCGCCTTCGACGATTCCGGTGACGCCCGCGCCGCCGAGATCCTGTCGGAGGTCTATCCCGGCAGAGAGATCGTGCTGGTCGATGCCCGCCCGATCTTCGCGCGCGGCGGGGGCATCCACTGCATCACGCAGCAGCAGCCGTCTGTCCGATGAGCGGCGAACGGGATCTCGGGCGTCTCCTGGCCGGGATGCGACCGGTTATGCGCCACCGGGCCGTCGTGATGGTGACCCTTCCCGAACCTCCCTCCGACGTCGACGTTCTGGCGACCGTCCGGGAAGACGAGGGGCTCACCGTGGTGGTCCAGCAGGCCGTTGCTGAGGCCCACGGTTGGCGGTACGACGTGCCGCTGGCCTGGATCACCCTGCAGATCCACTCGGCACTGGACGCGGTGGGCCTGACAGCCGCCTTCAGCGCCGCCCTCGCGAATGCCGACATCAGCTGCAACGTCCTGGCCGGCCGGTTCCACGATCATCTGCTCGTGCCCATGCCCCAGGCGGAGGCGGCGATGGGCGTTCTGACGGACCTCAGCCGTTCCGCGAACGATCGGCCCTGACGAGGTTCGCCGCGTGGAGGTCGGCGTTCTCCGGATCGCCGATGCGCGGGTCGTCGGACACTCGTCCAGCGAGCAGGTCGTCGAGGTAACGCATGTCCGCATCCCATCGATCCATCGGCCGCTCCCCCGCCGTGCCGTGGCCGGGGATGACCAGCCGGCTCGCCGCAACGGTCGGGCGGAGCCGCTCGATGCCGCTCAGGTAGGTGTCCAGGGTCTCATCCGCGGGGTCGGGCATCGGGATCTCGACATCACTGAGCATGTCTCCTGCGACCAGCACACCGGCCTCCTCGACGAGCAGTGCCAGGTGCCCGGGGGCGTGCGCGTCGTGCTGCACCAGGCGCGTGCGCGGGCCGGCCCAGGGCAGGGTCTCGTCGGGCAGGGGTCTCAGCCGCCCGGCGAGATCGATGAGGTCCGGGGTCAGGTACTCGACCAGGGGGGCGAGCAGGCGGTCACGGTGATCGTCCAGATCCCGGACAGTGCGCTCACTGGCCCACCGAGTGGCGTCACCGAGGCCCGGGTGCCACAGCACGTGGTCGTAGTGCTCATGGGTGGCGACTCCGGCCACGCAGCGCAGGTTCAGGTCCGCGAGGTCCGCGGGGATGGCCGCGAGTTCGTCCGGATCCCAGTTCGGGTCGATGACGACCGCTCCTCCACTGCCGTCGACGAGGACGGTCGAGGTCGTGGCGTAGCGGCGCGAGGTGGCCATCAGGACGCCGGGCGCGACCTCTCGGAGCCGACGGCAAGCCATGATCCGAACGCTACTGAGGTGCCCGCGACATGGTCGAGGGCCCGACCTCACGGTCGGGTCCACCCTTCACGCCAAACGGTCGAGGGCCCGACCTCACGGTCGGGCCCTCTGGTGTGGCGGGTGAAGGATTCGAACCTTCGAAGGCAAAGCCGACGGATTTACAGTCCGCTCCCATTGGCCGCTCGGGCAACCCGCCATGTCATTCCGAGGAACGACGCGCAGAAGGATAGCGCCTTGCTCGGCCGTCGCTCGAATCGGTGTCCGGCCCGGCCGGGTCAGGGCGCGAGGGCTCGGGCGATGGCCTCCGCGAGGGTGGGCGCCACGTCAACGTCATCCGGCAGGCTGCCGGGGCCGCTGGGGACACCGATGAACGGCACCCCGGCCCGGGCCGCAGCCTCGGCATCCCACGACGAGTCACCGATCATCACGGCCTCCTCGGGCCGGACCCCGAGAGCAGTGCAGGCCGCGAGGAGTCCGTCGGCCTCGGGCTTGGGCCGGACATCCCGCGCCCGACCCACCACGACATCCACCTCGCGACCGATGAGGATCCCGTGCTGGGCCAGGGCCTCGGGCACCAGCTCAGGAGCCAGCAGGGTCACGATCGCCACCGGCACGTCACGGAGGACCTCGACGGACTCGCTGACCGTGGGCATGATCACGGACTGCGGGATCGCGGCCCGTTCATGCGTGGCGATCGCCGCGGACATCTCATCCCAGCGCGGGTCACCCAGCAGGGAGTGCAGGACGGACATGCAGGCCATCGTCGGGCGGTCCCAGTCCGTCTCCGGGACCTCACTGTCTGACCACGTCCCCAGCAACGCCTCGACGTCGGCCAGGGCTGCCGCGTAATCGGTGTAGGACTGCAGGTCGACCAGCGTGCGATCGAGATCGAGCAGCAGCGCGGATGCTCCCATGCGTGCGAGGCTAGGCGCATGATGGATCCGCGTCACGCGATTCTGTTCGAACCCGTCCAGATCGGCCCGAAGACGCTCCCGAACCGCTTCTATCAGGTACCGCACGCCTCGGGCTTCGGCGTGCGCCTGCCCCGCACCCAGGCGGCCTTCCGCGGCATCAAGGCCGAGGGTGGATGGGGAGGCGTGTGCGTGGAGTACGGGCCGGTGTCAGTCGACGCCGACGAGGCGCCGCACATCGCCGCGTACCTGCGAGACGAGCGCGACGCCGAGGCTCTGCGCCTGACAGCGGAGGCGGTGCACGCGCATGGGTCACTCGCAGGCATGGAGCTGTACCACGGCGGCAACTCCAGCAAGAACGTCGTCACTCGACTCCCCCGCATCGCGCCGAGCGCGTCCGCTGCGGAGCCACGGTGGGGGTC
>JAUHZW010000311.1 GCA_030425745.1 Actinomycetes bacterium | reverse complement strand
TCAGACAGCGCAGATCGCCCTCATCGGCGGGATCGTGTCGAACCTCAACCGCATCAACGCGGCCACCCGCGAGGACGACGACACCGGCGAGCAGCCCGTCGCCGGCGCGACCTGACCCGGGTCAGAAGGAACCCCGCGACCGTGTAGTCTTCTCCGAGTCCCACGGGCGATTGGCGCAGGGGCTAGCGCGCTTCCTTGACACGGAAGAGGTCACTGGTTCGATTCCAGTATCGCCCACCATCGGCCCCGAGCAGCGTGAGCGCTCGGGGCCAGTTCTTTTCCCGGTCCCTCCCCGCACACGACCCTGCGGCTGTCCGAGGTGCGGGATCGGTCATACGCCCTATCCTCGCTTGCATCAGTGACCTCGACGGCGAGGAGCATGCAGTGACAGAGCCCTGCGGTTTCCCCGACTGCTCCGTGTCCCGCATTGCCTTCGTCTGCACATCAGCCGACCACGGCGGACGCATGCGTTCGGCCGGCGAGTTGTACGCGCAGGGTGAGCATTGGCGCTTCTACGAAGTCAGACAGGCGGACGACGGCAGCGAGTTCCTGGCAGGCCGCACTACTCCGGGCACCAACGGCCCACGAACTATCGAGCCTCGATGTCTGGGGTGCGGTGTCGCCACGATGGTCACACCTGACCAGGTGTCATTGCTGCTCTCCCACCACATGCATCGCGTCGACGTGCGCGAGCTTGCGCGTTACCTGACGACCTGACCGGCTGATGCCCGTCGGACGCGAGAGAACGGTCGGTTCCTCACAGCGGCACATCACTGCCCAGACGAGGCCACGACTGTCAGGCTTCTCCCATGACGATCCCCCGCCTTCGTGACCGCTGGGCCGAGCGCCCGGCACTCGGCGCATGGATGTTCCTCCGTGAGCCGATGACGGCCGAGTCCGCGGCCCGGATGGGCTACGACTACGTGGTGGTCGACCTCCAGCACGGGATCGCATCGGACCCGGAGGCGCTGGCGATGATGCAGGCCGCGGAGGCGGCCGGCGCGATCCCGGTGGCGCGCGTCGCGACGAACCACCCCATGACGATCGGCCGCGCCCTGGACGCCGGCGCTCTGGCCGTGATCATCCCCATGGTCAACAACGCCGATGACGCCCGCGAGGCGGTCGCGGCCTGCCGCTATGCACCCGAGGGCACCCGCAGTTACGGCCCGGTGGCGGCGATCAGTCGATACAGCGATGACTACGCACGGGTGGCCAATGACACCGTCGCCTGCCTGATCATGATCGAGACGGCCGAGGCCCTCGAGAATCTCGACGAGATCCTCTCGGTGCCGGGCATCGATGGGATCTACGTCGGGCCGGTCGACCTCTCCCTGACCCTCGGGTTGGCACCGCAGCCCTACAACGACGACCCGGCCTTCCTCGACGCGATCGATGCCGTGCTGGCGGCCTGTGAGCGTCACGGGATCGTGCCGGGCATCCATGCCGACGAGGTGCTCGCACCCCGGTGGATCGAGCGGGGCTTCCGGCTCATCACCGTGGGCTACGACCAGTTCGCGGTGATCTCCGGCCTCGGGAGCGCTCTGGAGGTCAGCCGGGGAGAGCCGCTGGACGGCCCGAAGCAGCCGTTCACCGGCTATCGCTGATCTGACCGGACAGGGCGTCGCAAGGCCCACCATCGGGCGGTACCCAGGTCTACCCTCGAAGGGTGGACGAGGTGATCACGCTGAGGGGAATCGTCAAGCGATTCGGAGGCACGACGGCGCTGGACGGGCTCGATCTGACCGTCGACGCCGGCGAGGTCCATGCCTTTCTGGGCCCGAACGGCGCCGGCAAGACCACCACGCTTCGGATCCTGCTCGGACTGCTGCGAGCCGATGCCGGTTCAGCATCCGTCCTCGGCCACGACCCCTGGCACGATGCGGTGGCCATCCACCGTCGACTCGCCTACGTCCCGGGTGACGTGTCCCTGTGGCCGGGGCTGTCGGGCGGGGAGGTCCTCGACCTGCTCGGCAGGCTCCACGGCAGTGCCAACCCGAGTCGTCGCGCTGAACTCATCGAGCTGTTCGATCTGGACCCGCGCAAGCGCAGTCGCACCTACTCCAAGGGCAATCGGCAGAAGGTGGCGCTCATCGCGGCGCTCGCCAGCGACGCGGACGTCTATCTGCTGGACGAGCCCACCTCGGGACTGGACCCGATCATGGAGGACAACTTCCGCGCCTGCGTGCGTGACCTCACCGCGCAGGGACGCACGATCCTGCTGTCATCCCACATCCTCAGCGAGGCCGAGGCCCTGTGCGATCGGGTG
>JAUHZW010000310.1 GCA_030425745.1 Actinomycetes bacterium | reverse complement strand
GAACACCAAGGGCGACGAGGTGCACGTCCTCGCCAAGGGCACGGACGAAGCACTCCTCTTCACAGGGGGCGACTTCATCACACCAACGTGCGCCCCGCCGTCCCGATACCCCCTCCCCGCACGACACAATGACGTACCTGACGTCACGCATCTGACGTCACAGCGCCCGTAGCTCAACGGATAGAGCAACCGGTTTCTACCCGGTCGGTTGAGGGTTCGAGTCCTTCCGGGCGCGCTTTCGCTATACGGTCGCTGATCATGCACCTGACCGCGCTTCGCTATCCCGCTGCGCGGCGGATGCTTGTCGCTCAGGCCAATCAAGGCGCCGCCGGCTGGATGCTGACCACAGCCGGATCGTGGTACGTCCTCACCGAAACCGGCTCGACCACCGCGCTCGCGTTCTTCGTCGTTGTATCCATGACGCCGTCGCTGTTCTTGAATCCCGTCGGCGGGCGGCTCATGGACCGACACTCACCGGTCACGATGGTGAAGATCCTCGCCCCCCTGACAGCTGCACCTTCACTGCTCCTCGCCCTGCTGTACGCGTTGGGCGTGTTGACCGTGCCGCTTATGCTCGCCCTTGTCCTCGTGGCCGCCGTCTTTCGGGCATTGCAGGCTCCCACGTTCAACAAGATCCTCCCTCACACCGTTCCGGAGGATCAGCGCGCAACGGTGCTGGGCTACTCCGCGGTTACCTTCAATCTTTCTCGGACCATTGGACCCCTGATTGCGGGACTCGCAGGAACGCAATGGGCCTTCCTCCTTGCCGGTCTTGGCTACCTCCTCGTGGCAGGCATCGTCTTCGCTACTCGGTTGCCGGACGTCATTTCTCCAGCCGAGCCAGGGGCGCGTGCACCTGACGGCGAGGCATCCACGGGCCACGGCTATCGCGATGCCTTTGTGATGGCGTGGGCGGCGACTGCACTCAAGTCCATGTTCGTCTGCGCTTTCGTGTTCTATCTGGTGTCAGGCTCCGTGCACCAGCTCCTGGCAGCGGTGGCCAAGGACACGAGCTCAACGTCCGTCGCCCTCGGGATTCTCTATGCCAGTGCCGCAGTCGGCGCCATGATCGCCAACCCTCCGGTCCTCGCCTACCTGAAGCAGGGTCGCAGCCGTTCCATCCTGCTCACTGTCATCATCCTCGGTGTAGGCGTGACCGTCACAGTGTTCGGCTTCAGCACGACCCTCGTCACGGACATGCTTCTCATGGTCGTCATGGGAGCCCTCGGCGAGGCCACGTATCTCTCAGCCCAGCGCAGCATCCTCCTTGAGCTTGATGACACTCGCTCGGGAGCGGTCTTCGGCCTCTTTCTCGGTTCCCTCAGCGCAGCCGGAATCGTTGGTTCCCTTGGGCTTGGCCTCCTCATGGATGAGGTCGGTGTGCGCGATGGTCTCGTCGCGATCGGCCTCGCGACCATCCTGGCGGCCGTTCCTGTTCTCTGGCTCGTCGCACATCAGGCGCGCTCGCGACCTCCCGTAGCAACCAAGCACGATTAGTCACATGCGACAGAACTGCTGGCCCCCATTGTGATTGGCTGAACCGATGGACATCGAGTTCAGCGTGGCCATGTGGATCCACATCATTGCCGGCACGACGGCTGCACTGATCGTGTTCCCTATCCAGATCCTCGGACCGAAAGGGCGATGGCACCACCGAATAGGCAGAATCGGGCTTGCGCTCGCCTGGATCATCGCGATCTCCGGGTGCAGCATGCTCGCCAACCCACTGTTCTCGTCCTTCTGGTCCCAGGAAACCGTGGCCCTGAGTACAACCCAGTTCAACTACGCGACGTACTTCGCTTACATGACGTACGAGCCTCTGTTCTTCCTCTACCTCGATGTGATCCTGCTCTATCTGGTGATCACAGGCATCGGCGTCTGGAAGCGTGTCGACAGGCGACGAGCCGACGGTGCGGTTCCACCTCGACCCGTCGACATCTTCTGGAACATCCTGATGGCGGCAGCGGCCTTGGCCCAGATGACGATCGGGATCATCGACATCGATACCGATTCCGGCTATGCCCACTCAGCTCTCCACGTCGGCATCATCATGCTCGCCCTGGTGCTCTGGGACGTGTGGACGTGGCGGGACGGTGGCCGACGCATCCGCAACTGGTGGACCCTCCATGCCGGAAAGCTCGTGTTCGCGTGGGGCGGCCTGTTCTTCGCCGTGATCCTTCGCTGGGAGGTGCAGGACGAGATCCTGGAGCGCGACGAGTCCTGGATCATCTTGGGGTGGAGCGCCCTGATCGTCGGCGCCATCGGGGG
>JAUHZW010000309.1 GCA_030425745.1 Actinomycetes bacterium | reverse complement strand
TGGATCGGTCGGCTCGAGCGGTGACCTCGTGAAGGCGCTCGCCTGCGGGGCCGATGCGGCGATGATCGGATCCGTGTTCGCTCGGGCCACCGACTCGCCTGGTCAGGGGGTGCACTGGGGGGCGGAAGCATGGCATCCCAGCCTCCCGCGTGGTGAGCGCAAGGTGCTGGGCACGGTCGGCACCCTGGCCGAGATCCTGCACGGTCCCTCCCACACCGCGGATGGCTCGGCGAACATCGTCGGCGCCCTTCGCAAGGCCATGGCGACGACGGGATACAGCGATCTCAAGGAGTTCCAGCGCATCGAGGTCATCACCTCACCCGAGTGAGTGGAACCGAGATGTCGGGAGGACCCACATCGGGAGGATCGTGTAACAAACATGATCGGTGTTTCGGGGTAGGTTGGAATCGTGGGTGAGCATGAGACCACGGAGGCCGTCGCAGGGGGAGTCGCTGCTCTGGGCGACGACCGACTCGGACCTACCCAGCGCGCTGCTGCGGTGGAAGCGCTGAAGGCAACCTCGGCCGCGAACCCCCTCGACATCCTCGTCATCGGCGGGGGAGTGGTGGGCTGCGGTGCAGCTTTGGACGCGGCAGCTCGGGGCTTGAGTGTCGGCCTGGTCGAGATGAACGACCTTGCGGCCGGTACGTCCTCGCGGTCCTCGCGCCTGGCCCATGGCGGGCTTCGCTATCTTGAGCAGCGGGAGTTCTCCCTGGTGCACGAGGCGCTCACCGAACGCGGGCTCCTGCTCGACCGTCTTGCCCCTCATCTCGTGCGACCGGTGCCGTTCTTATTCCCGGTCGAGAAGACCTGGCAGCGGCCCTACGTCGCCTCCGGAATCCATCTCTACGACATGCTCAGCCGTATCGGCGCCTACGGGGGCAGCATGCCGCGGCCGAAGAGCCTGAGCCGCCAGCAGTCCAAATCCCTCGCGCCGGACCTGGACACCGATGGCATCGCGGGTGCGGTCAGATTCCATGACGCTCAGATCGACGATGCGCGTCACACCATCGCCGTCGCCCGCACCGCAGCTGCCCGGGGAGCACATATCGTCACCCGGACACGTGTCACATCTCTGTTGCGTGACGGCGATGAGGTGGTCGGTGTGCGGGTGCATGACGCACTCGACGACACCGACTACGACATCCACGCGAGGGTGGTCGTGGGTGCCGCCGGAGTCTGGACCGACGACCTCATCCATCTCGCCGATGAGTCCGCCTCCGGTCGGGTCCAGCAGAGCAAGGGCGTGCATCTGGTGATCCCGCGCGACGCGATCCGCTCGACCACCGCGATCATCGCCCGCACTCCGGTCAGTGTCCTGTTCCTCCTGCCCTGGGGCCGCTTCTGGCTCGTCGGGACGACGGACACGCCCTGGTCGACCGAGGACGGCGACATGGCCGACCCTCAGGCCACGGAAGCAGACATCGAATACCTGCTGGAGCAGGCCAATCGGTGGCTTGCGCGGCCGCTCACCCGCGATGACGTCGTGGCCACCTATGCCGGACTGCGTCCCCTCCTCGCCGCCGAAGTCGAGGATGCCGATGACGAGACCACGACCCTGTCCCGGGAGCATGCCGTCATCCGCCCGGCCCCGGGGCTCGTGGTGATCGCGGGCGGGAAGTACACGACCTATCGGGTGATGGCTGCGGACGTCGTCGACGCTGCCGTGGCAGAGATCGCCGATGAGGACATATCGATTCCGGAGTCGCCCACGGCGGACATTCCCCTGGTCGGCGCGGATGACTTCGCGGACATGTGGGCGGAGCGAGGCTCGATCGCCCGCGATAGCGGTCTCGACGTGCACGTCGTCGAGGCGCTGCTGCGCCGCCACGGCGACCGCATCACCGATGTCCTCGAGCTCATCGCCGCCGATCCGTCCCTCGCGCAGCCGCTCATCGAAGAGGCCAACTACCTGCGCGCCGAGGCTGTGCTTGCCGCGACCCATCAGGGTGCGCTGAGCCTGGACGATGTTCTCACTCGGCGGCTGCGAGTGTCCCTCGATGTTCCCGATCACGGTGAGGAGGCCGCGCGGGCGGCGGCACCGCTCGTGGCCGATGCCTTGGGGTGGTCCGATCAGCGCACAGCCGATGAGATCGCCGGATTCGATGCCGACATGGCCTGGGCTGGTTAGGTTCACCCGATGACCGATCTTCACTCCGGAGCGAGGACCGGTGTCGGATCGATGATCTCGGCCGACATCTCCGAACTCCTCGACCACCTGCGGGTGGGCGCGACGGCTGAGCGGCACGAGGTCGTGAGTCCGTTCACCGCGACCGCATGGA
>JAUHZW010000308.1 GCA_030425745.1 Actinomycetes bacterium | reverse complement strand
CCTCGCCCAGAGTTGGACGGTTCCTCTCATCGGTGTCGCCGCATTCTCTGTCGGAATCGTCGCCGGCCAGACCGCGAACTCGCTCCTGGTGGACCGTCTCGGCGTGAGTCCACGGGGGGTCCTCCCCGTCACCGGGAATCGACTGGTGGCGGCGGTCATCGCCATCGGTGCCGTGGTCGTCGCCGTCGCCGATCGTATGGGTGTTCCCGGGGGCACATCGGTGCTCCCCGTGCTCGCGGCGTTCCTGGCGGGCGCCGTCATCGCTTTCCAACAGGCGATCAACGGTCGTGTCGCGGTTGAGTCGGGCAACCCGTGGGCGGCCACGTGGCTGAACTTCGCTCTGGGGTCTGCTCTCCTGGCGGTGATCTTTCTGGCCACTGTGCTTCTGGGTGCCGGGCCGTCGCTCCACCTGGGAGGGAATCCGCTGCTCTATCTCGGAGGAGTCGTCGGACTGATCTTCATCGCCTTGGCCGCGTGGTCGGTGACCAAGATCGGCGTGCTCCTGACCGCACTGCTGTCGGTCGCGGGTCAGCTCACCGCGGCACTGGTTCTTGATCTCCTGCTGCCGACGGTGGGTGCCGTCGTCACCGGCGGCCTCGTCGCGGCCGTGGGGCTCGCCTACGTGGCCGTCGTGACGGCCTCCTGGCGACGCGCCCCCAACTGATCCTCCCGCCACGGCGGGAGTGGGCAGCAGGCCTCGAGATGGACGGGTGGAAGAATCCGTGTCATGACAGCGACGATCCTGGACGGCAAGGCCACCGCAGCAGCAGTGAAGGCAGACCTCGCGTCCCGGGTCGAGACCCTCAAGAGCCGCGGCATCACTCCCGGTCTTGGCACCGTGCTCGTCGGGGATGACCCGGGCAGCCACGCTTACGTGGGCGGCAAACACAAGGATTGCGCCGAGGTCGGCATCGAGTCCATCCGCGTGGACCTGCCGGCAGATACCACTCAGGAGCAGCTCGAGGCGGAGATCCGCCGGCTGAACGACGACCCGGCTGTCACCGGCTACATCGTGCAACTCCCGCTTCCTGAGCACCTGGATGCCAACCGCATCCTTGAGCTCATGGATCCGGCCAAGGATGCAGACGGCCTGCACCCCATGAACCTCGGACGCCTTGTCCTCGGCGAGCCGGCACCGCTGCCGTGCACGCCTCGCGGCATCGTCGAGCTCCTGCGCCGCTACGACGTCGAGATCAATGGTGCGGAGGTCGTGGTTGTCGGTCGCGGCGTCACGGTCGGTCGCCCGCTGGGACTGCTGCTCACGCGCCGCTCGGAGAACTCGACCGTCACCCTCTGCCACACCGGCACCAAGGACATGGCCGCCCACGTCCGCAACGCCGACATCGTCGTGGCGGCCGCCGGGGTACCGCGGCTCATCACCGCCGACATCGTCAAGCCCGGAGCGGCCGTTCTCGATGTCGGCATCACGCGCACCGACGAAGGCCTCGTGGGCGATGTGGCCAAGGACGTCATGGAAGTCGCCGGTTTCGTGGCGCCCATGCCGGGAGGCGTCGGTCCGATGACCCGAGCGATGCTCATCACGAACGTGGTCGAGGCTGCCGAGCGGTCATGACCGCTGACGTCGCCATCGTCGGGGGAGGGATCGTCGGCCTCGCGATCGCCGACGAGATCCTGCGCGTCCACCCTGATCTGAGGGTCGAGGTCCACGACAAGGAGCCCGCGCTTGCGCAGCACGCGTCGGGGCGCAACAGCGGGGTGCTGCACGCAGGCTTCTACTACTCGCCGGACTCGATGAAGGCGCGGCTCACGCGGGTGGGCAATGCGTTGCTGCGCGAGTTCTGCGCCGAGCGTGGGATCCCGGTCCGTGACGTCGGGAAGGTCGTCGTCACCCGCAACGACGAGGAGCTCCCGCGGCTGCTGGACCTGCACTCCCGTGGTGTGGCCAATGGTGTGGACGTCGAGTTGATCGGCGAGGCGCAGCTGGCCGAACTTGAGCCGCTGGCGCAGACCTCCGGGCAGGCGCTATGGTCCCCGACCACCGGATCCGCGGATCCGGTGCGCGTGGTGGAGGAGCTCGCCGCGCGTGTCCAGGAGCGTGGCGGTCGGGTGCTCCTCGGGTCGCGCGTTGTGGCCGGAGGTCCCGGCTGGATCAGCACGGTCGCGGACGGGTATCAGCCCGTCGGTCATGTGGTCAATGCTGCCGGGCTCTACGCCGACGTGGTGGCGCGCTGGTTCGACGTCGGCACCGAGTACCGGATGCTGCCGTTCAAGGGCCTGTACTGGTACGGCGACTGGCCGGCCGGGAGGCTGCAGCGGCACGTCT
>JAUHZW010000307.1 GCA_030425745.1 Actinomycetes bacterium | reverse complement strand
CGAGGTGCGCGAAGGTGGTGGCCGGTGCCGGGTCGGTGAGGTCGTCTGCGGGGACGTAGATCGCCTGGAGCGACGTGATCGAGTGACCACGCGTCGAGGTGATGCGCTCCTGCAGCTGGCCCATCTCGTCGGCCAGGGTCGGCTGGTAGCCCACCGCGGACGGCATACGACCGAGGAGGGTGGAGACCTCCGAGCCGGCCTGCGTGAAGCGGAAGATGTTGTCGATGAACAGCAGCACGTCCTGCTTCTGCACGTCGCGGAAGTACTCCGCCATCGTGAGCGCGGTCAGCGCGACGCGAAGACGCGTGCCCGGGGGCTCATCCATCTGGCCGAAGACCAGCGCGGTCTTGTCGATGACGCCCGACTCGGTCATCTCCAGGAAGAGGTCGTTGCCCTCACGGGTGCGCTCGCCCACACCGGCGAACACCGACACACCGCCGAAGTTCTCGGCGACGCGGTAGATCATCTCCTGGATGAGGACGGTCTTGCCGACACCCGCACCGCCGAACAGGCCGATCTTGCCGCCCTTGACGTACGGCGTGAGCAGGTCGATGACCTTGATGCCGGTCGCGAAGACCTCGGTCTTGGACTCCAGCTGGTCGAAGGCCGGTGCCTGACGGTGGATGCTCCAGCGCTCGCTGATCTCCAGCTCGTCTTCGCGGACGTCGAGCGGCTTACCGAGCGTGTTCCACACGTGACCCTTGGTGACCTCGCCCACGGGGACGGAGATCGGGGCCCCGGTGTCGCGGACCTCAGCACCGCGGACGAGGCCGTCGGTCGGCTGCATGGAGATGGCGCGCACCATGTTGTCGCCGATGTGCTGGGCGGTCTCGAGCGTCAGCGTCATGGCGCCGCCGCCCTCTTCACCCTCGTCGAACGCGACGTCGACGAGCAGAGCGTTGTTCAGCTCCGGCATGGCCTCGACGGGGAACTCCACGTCGACGACGGGGCCGGTGACGCGGGCTACGCGGCCCACGCCGGTCGTGGTCTCGGTCGTTGCGGTCATTGCTGTTCCCTCTCTTAGGCGCTCAGTGCGTCGGCGCCGCCGACGATCTCGCTGATCTCTTGGGTGATCTCGGCCTGACGGGCCTGGTTGGCTTGCCGCGACAACGACTTGATCATCTCTTCGGCGTTGTCGGTGGCGGACTTCATGGCGCGACGACGGGCAGCGTGCTCGGACGCAGCCGACATCAGCAGGGACGAGTAGATCGTCTGGTCGATGTACTGCGGAAGCAGCCCATCAAGGACGGTCTCGGCGTCCGGTTCGAACTCGTACAGGGCGGTCGGCTGGGCGTCGTCGCTCTTCTCGACGACCTCGTCGACGACCTCCAGCGGCAGGATCCGGCGGATCCGGGCCTCCTGGCTCACCATCGAGGAGAAGTGCGTGTAGACGACATGGATCTCGTCGACGCCTCCCTCCTCGGCCGGCGTGAGGAACGCCTCGAGCAGGTCCGTGCCGATCCGCTTCGCGTCGGCGTAGGTCGGCTGATCGGTGAAGCCGGTGTACTCCCCGCCCATGGCGCGGTCACGGAATCGGTAGAACGAGACGCCCTTGCGACCCACGACGTAGGGGACGACGGTCATCCCCTTGTCGCGCAGGTTCGTGGTGAGCGCCTCGGCCTCCTTGATCGCGTTGGACGAGTATGCGCCCGCCAGTCCGCGATCGGCCGTGATGACCAGGACCGCCGCCTTGGCGCGGTCATCGGCGTTCGCCATCAGCGGGTGCTTGCGCACATCCGCCGCACCCGTGGCGGCCGCGTTGATGGCCGCGTAGAGGTGCGTGAGGTACGGCAGCGACGCCTCGAGACGCTGCTGCGCCTTCACGATGCGCGACGAAGCGATCAGCTCCATCGCCTTCGTGATCTTCTTGGTCGCCTGGACGGACTTGATCCGTCGTCGGTAGACCCGCAGTTGTGCGCCCATGACAGTTAGCCCCGCACCGCCCGCTTGATCTGCGTGGGGTCGATCTCCTCGTCGGCGACGGCCGCGACCGGCTCGTCGTTCACGAGGATGTGACCCGCGGAGGTCGTGAACTGCCGCTTGAACTCGTTGATCGCGGCCTCGAGGACCGAGACCGAGTCATCGGATAGGTCGCGAGAGCTGCGGATCGCCTCGAGCACCTCGGGCTTGGTGCGCTCGATGTAGTCGAGGAACTCAGCATCGAAACGGCGGATGTCCTCGACCGGGACGTCGTCGAGCTGGCCTGTGGTGCCGGACCACACGGACACGGCCTCGCGCTCCATGGCCTGCGGCTGGTACTGCGGCTGCTTGAGCAGTTCGACCATGCGGGCCCCGCGGTCCAGC
>JAUHZW010000022.1 GCA_030425745.1 Actinomycetes bacterium | reverse complement strand
CCGCGCCCCCCATGAGCTCTCCGGCGGCCAGCAGCAACGCGTGGCCCTCGCTCGGGCGCTCGCCCCGCAGCCCGAGGTGATCCTCCTCGATGAGCCGTTCAGTGCTCTGGATGCCGGGCTGCGTGCCGACCTCGGGCTCGAGGTGCGATCCCTGCTCGAGGGGACGGGAACAACGACGATCCTGGTGACCCATGATCAGGATGAGGCGCTCTCCCTGGCCGATCGAGTCGCCCTGATGATCGACGGCCGCATCGCGCAGCAGGGCAGCCCGCGGGACGTCTACGCCGCGCCCGCGTCGCTGGCCGTCGGCGAGTTCTTCGGTGATGTCACCCTGCTACCAGTGGCCTCCGTAGAGTCCGGCACCGCCACCACGGTTCTGGGGTCGGTGCCCATCGAGGGCGTCGTACCAGACGACCCCGCTGGCCTGTGCGTCCTGCTGCGTCCGGAGCAGATGGAGATCACCCGCGACCTGTCAGCAGGTCATGCCCCCGGGGTCGTCGCATCTGTCGCCTACTTCGGACACGACAGTCTGGTCGACGTGCGACTGGAGCAGGGTCCCGTCGTGCGCGTGCGGATGCTCGGCGCGGGTGACCTCCGTGTCGGTGATGACGTCCGGGTGTCGGCCCGCGAGCCCGGCCGTCTGATCCCCGCTCGCTGACAGGCGCGCTTCCCGCGCCGATCGGCCACTCGCGTGACATGCGTGTAACCGACGGAAATCGTTGCCGAAACACGGATTGGTAACGATTTGCGTCACGAGACCGTGGAACGCGACGGAAATCGGCTTCAACTACTAGTGTCACGGGTTCCGGGGGCGACGAGAGAGGCAAGGATGGATTCGGTCACGATCCGCGTTCGCGGCCTGTCGCGGCACTTCGGCGACGTCGTCGCCGTCGACCAGGTCGACCTCGACGTGATGGCGGGGGAGTTCCTCACCCTGCTCGGCCCCTCGGGATCGGGCAAGACCACCGTCCTGCGGATGATCGCCGGCTTCGAGAAGCCGGACTCCGGCACCATCGAGCTCGACGGCACCGACGTCAGCCAGCTGCCGCCCTACGCCCGTGACGTCAACACCGTGTTCCAGGACTACGCCCTCTTCCCGCACATGAGCGTGCTGAAGAACGTCGAGTATGGGCTCAAGGTCAAGAAGGTCGCCAAGGCCGAGCGCGCCGAACGCGCGCGCGCAGCCCTCGCCTCGGTCCGGCTCGACGGCTACGAGGACCGCGCCCCGTCCCAGCTCTCGGGTGGCCAGCGCCAGCGCGTCGCGCTCGCCCGCGCCCTGGTGAACCGCCCCAAGGTTCTGCTGCTCGACGAGCCGCTGGGTGCGCTCGATCTGAAGCTCCGCGAGGAGATGCAGGTCGAGCTGAAGGAGATCCAGCGCGAGGTCGGCATCACCTTCGTCTTCGTCACCCACGATCAGGACGAGGCGCTGACGATGTCCGATCGCATCGCGGTCTTCAACGAAGGGCGCATCGCACAGCTCGGTACACCGTCCGAGGTCTACGAGCATCCGGCCACGGCGTTCGTGGCCGGCTTCGTCGGCACGTCCAACCTGCTTGACTCGGTGACCGCCCAGCAGGTGCTCGGCCGGCCGGGCACATGGTCGGTGCGTCCCGAGAAGATCCGGGTGTGGATCGACGGGCAGTCGGCCCCGGAGGGTCACCATCGGCTGGACGGCACCGTGCGCGAGGTCATCTACGCGGGCATGTCGACCCGGTTCGTCGTGGACCTGCCCTCCGGCAACTCGCTGATGGCCGTGCAGCAGAACACCGAGGCATCGTCGGATCTGAGCCATCTGCGGGGGCAGGGAGTGACCCTGTCGTGGGATCCCGCCCACGAGTACGAGGTCTCCTGACCGCCCATGTCGTTCCACTGCGAGCGCCCGCCTGCAGTGATCCCCAACAACAGAAGGAGGAAGCGGATGCATCGTTCGCGTCTGCTCACGCTCGCGGTGGCCACCTCGGCCGCCGCACTGGTCCTCACCGCATGCGGTGGGGGCTCCGATGACGCTGGCGGCGACGCCGGCGCCGCTCCGGGCGGCGAGGCCTTCGCCGGCCCCGTCGGCGACGGTGAGGGTGCCCTCAGCGTCCTCGCTTGGCCCGGCTACGCCGAGGACGGCTCGACCGATCCTGCGGCCGACTGGGTCACCCCGTTCGAGGAGGCCACCGGCTGCCAGGTCGACGTCAAGGTGTTCGGCACCTCCGACGAGGCCGTCAAGCTCATGCAGGGCGGCGGCTACGACGTCGTCTCCGCCTCCGGTGACGCGTCTCTTCGCCTCATCTACGGCGACAACGTCCAGCCGATCAACATGGACCTCGTCCCGAACTACGCGGACATCTTCCCTGACCTCAAGGACAAGTCCCACAACACGGTCAACGGCGTCTCCTACGGCGTGCCGCACGGCCGTGGCGCGAACCTGCTGGTCTGGGACAAGAACACCGCCGGCGAGGACGTCGACTCGTGGTCGATCATGTTCGAAGAGGACTCCCCGGTCGCCGGTGGCGTCGGCCCGTATGACTCCCCGATCTACATCGCTGACGCGGCCGTCTACCTGATGGCCACCCAGCCGGATCTCGGCATCACCGATCCCTACGCGCTCGATCAGGAGCAGTTCGACGCGGCCATCGAGCTGCTGAAGAAGCAGAAGGGCCTGGTCAGCGAGTACTGGTCGGACTACAACAAGCAGATCGAGGCCGTCACGGCCGGCACCATGACGGGCGCCACCTCGTGGCAGGTCCTCGTGAACTACTACCCCGAGAACATCGGCTCCACGAAGGCCAAGGAAGGTGCAACCGGCTGGTCGGACACCTGGATGATCGCCAAGGACACCCCGAACCTGAACTGCGCCTACAAGTGGCTGGACTGGATCGCGTCCCCGGAGATCAACGCCCAGGCGGCCGAGTGGTTCGGCGAGGCGCCGGCCAACTCCAAGGCCTGCGATCTGACCGCTGATCCGGAGCACTGCGCGAACTACCACGCGGGCGACCCCGCCTACTGGGAGGACGTCTACTACTGGAACACCCCGACGGAGGCCTGCCTCGACGGTCGTACGGACGTGAAGTGCGTTCCCTACGCCGAGTGGTCGAAGGCCTGGTCGGAGCTCCGCTCCTAGCAGGATCTGACAGGTAGCAGCGAGGGAACCCATGACGACAGCAGCGGCTGCAGCCCCCAGAGGGGGCTTCGGCTACCGGCATCCGCGAGCACGGCTCGTCGGACTGCTCGGCGCGCCCATGGCGTGGCTGGTCGTCGTCTACCTGGGTTCCCTCGCTGCCCTGTTCCTGACGGCCTTCTGGACCGTCGACGGCTTCACCGGTGCGGTCGTCCGCACCTTCACACTCGACAACTTCATCGACGTGTTCACCACCCCGGCCTACCTGCAGGTCATGGTCCGCACGATCGGCATCGCCATCTCCGTGACGCTGCTGTGCCTGGTCCTCGCAGTGCCGGTGGCCTACTTCATGGCCCGTGTCGCGCCGCACCGGTGGCAGCCGCTGCTTGTCGCCATGATCCTGACGCCGCTGTGGGCGAGTTACCTGGTCAAGGTCTACGCCTGGCGGGCAATGCTCAACCCGGAGTCCGGAGTGATCGCGTGGTTCCTGCAGCCGCTGGGTCTCGGTGGGCCCGGCTTCGGCGCTGTCGGCATCATCATCACGCTGACCTACCTGTGGCTGCCCTACATGGTGCTGCCGGTCTACGCGGGCTTCAGTCGCCTCCCGAACTCGATGCTCGATGCCTCGGCGGATCTGGGTGCGAGGTCGTGGCGGACGTTTCGGTCCGTCATCGTGCCGATGATCTTCCCGTCGATCGTCGCCGGCTCGATCTTCACCTTCTCCCTCAGCCTCGGCGACTACATCACCGCACAGATCGTCGGCGGCAAGACGCAGATGCTCGGCAACGTCGTGCAGCAGAACTACGTGACGAACCTGCCCTTCGCGGCCGCGTTCGCGACGATTCCCGTGATCATCGTCCTCATCTACCTCGCCGCCGTGCGTCGCTCCGGCGCGCTCGAGAACCTGTGATGGTGACGCGATGACCACGAGCCGCGGAACCAAGATCGCCCTCAGCATCTTCGCTGCGATCACGTTCGCTTTCGTCTACATCCCGTTGATGATCGTGATCATCAACTCGTTCAACTCCGGGCGCACCCTCGGCTGGCCACCGGAGGGCTTCTCGACGCAGTGGTGGGCCAAGGCGATCGACAATGAGGGTGTGCGCAACGCGCTCGTCACCAGCGTGATCCTGGCGCTGGTGGCGACGGCCATCGCTCTCGTGCTCGGCACCCTGGCGTCGTTGGCGCTGTCGCGCTTCACCTTCTTCGGTCAGGACTCCGTCTCGCTGCTGATCATCCTGCCGATCGCCCTGCCGGGCATCGTGACGGGCATCGCGCTGAACAACGTCTTCACGTCCTATCTCGGCGGCCTGACCTTCACCACGTTGATCGTCGGCCACACGACCTTCTGCATCGTTGTGGTCTACAACAACGCTCTCGCCCGTCTGCGGCGCATGGGCGTGAACCTCGAGGACGCATCCTCCGACCTCGGTGCAGGCCCGTTCACGACGTTCCGGCTCGTCACCTTCCCGCTCATGCGCTCGGCCCTGATCGCCGGCGGTGTGCTGGCGTTCGGACTGTCCTTCGACGAGATCATCGTCACCACCTTCACGGCCGGCCCGGGCATCACCACCCTGCCGATCTGGATCTACCAGAACCTGTTCCGCCCGAACCAGGCCCCGATCGTCAACGTGGTCGCGGCGGCCCTCGTGCTCATCAGCATCGTCCCGGTTTACATCGCGCAGAAGCTGTCCAGCGACGACGAGCGCGGCGCGGGAGTGATGTAGCGGCGTCATCCCGATGCTGCGTCACTCGTGGCGCGAGTTGCGTGAGAATTCTCGCCACAACTGACGCAGCATCGGGGTGACGGCACCGTGACCGGGTAATGTCAGCGCTCGTGTCTCGGGGTCTTCGGCAGTGGCAGGCGGAGGCCCTGCAGCAGTACTGGGACACCCATCCGGCCGACTTCCTCGTCAGTGCGACCCCTGGCGCCGGCAAGACCACCTTCGCCCTGACCCTGGCCGAGCGACTCATCGAGTCACGTGCCATCAACCGCGTGATCGTCGTCGTCCCGACCGACCACCTGCGCACCCAGTGGGCCGATGCTGCCGCTGCGCGCGGGCTCAACCTCGACCCCAAGCTCGCCAACAGCGCCGGCCCGGTCCGCAAGGACACCTCGGGCTACGTGACGACCTATGCGCAGGTCGCCGGCCACCCGATGCTGCATCGAGCCCGCACCCAGAACGCCCGCACTCTGGTGATCCTCGACGAGGTCCACCACGCCGGCGACGGCCTGTCTTGGGGCGAGGCGGTCTACGAGGCCTTCACCCCGGCCCAGCGCCGCCTGTGCCTGACGGGTACCCCGTTCCGCACCAAGGAGGACGAGCGCATCCCGTTCGTCCGCTACGAGGACTCCGACGACGGACTGCTCTCGCTGGCCGACTACTCGTACGGCTACAAGGAGGCACTGGCGGAGGCGGTCGTCCGACCGGTCGTGTTCGCCGCCTATTCGGGCACCAGTCGGTGGATGAACTCCGCCGGTGAGGTGCTGTCCGCCTCGCTGAGCGATGCCGGGACCAAGGCCGTCGAGGAGGCGGCCTGGCGCACCGCCCTCGACCCGGCCGGCCAGTGGATCGCCCATGTCGTCGCGGCCGCGGACTCCCGCCTGACCGACATCCGCGAGTCTGGCTCCCCGGATGCTGGTGCACTCATGCTCGCGACCGATCAGGAGACCGCGCGCGCCTACGCCAAGGTCGTCAAGAAGGTCACCGGGCAGGCGCCCGTCCTCGTCGTCTCGGACGACCCGCGGTCAGGCAAGAAGATCGAGGCCTTCACGAAGTCGACGGACCGTTGGCTGGTCGCGGTCAAGCAGGTGTCCGAGGGCGTTGACATCGCCCGGCTGAGCGTCTGCGTGTGGGCGTGTTCGTTCCGCACACCGCTGTTCTTCGCGCAGGCGGTCGGCCGCGTCGTGCGCTCTCGCAAGCCGAGTGAGACCGCGACGGTCTTCCTGCCCGCCGTGCGCCCGCTGCTGGCCCTCGCGGCCAGCATGGAGGAGGAGCGCAATCACGTCGTGCGGGTCTCGGACAAGGCCGATGATCTCGCCGATCTGGAGCGTCTCGTCTCCGAGCCGGGCGAGGCCGACTTCACCGCCCTCGGTGCCGAGGCCGAGTTCGCCCACCTGCTGCACGGCGGCCGCGCCTTCGTCGCCGAGGTGGGCCGTGAACTGACCGATGAGGACGAGGAGTTCCTTGGCCTGCCCGGCCTGCTGACCCCGGAGCAGACCGCGGCCCTGCTCGCCAGCCGCGATGCCGACCTGCGCAAGAGCAAGCCGGCCAGCCTCTTCGATGAGATGGAGGAGGCGCTCGACGAAGCCCCGGACTGGCGCGACCTCGACACCCTTCGCAAGGAGGTGCACGGCCTCGTCGGCCAGTGGGCCGGCCGCACCGGACGATCGCATTCGCAGGTGCACGTCGACATCCGCAAGGCCGTGCCGGGGCCGCCGTCGGCGAAGGCCAGCTGGGAGGTCCTCGTCGCCCGACGCGACTACCTCCTCGGCCGCGTCGGCTAGCCCTTGATGCCCTGATGTCCACAGGCGTAGCCTGAGGGGATGCGCACGACTCTCACGCTGGATGATGATCTGGCGATGATCCTCAAGCACGAGGCCGAGACCAGCGGGCGTCCGTTCCGCGACGTCGTCAATGAGGCTCTCCGGCGGGGGCTGGGTGGAGTCTCGGACCGCCCTGCGGTGGACATCCCGCAGCCGGTGCCGATGGGTCCGCCTCTCATGGACCTGACCAACGCGCTGTCGCTGGCCGACGAGCTTGACGACGGCAAGCGGTCCGATCGCGAGGCTGACCACCGGTGATCGTCCCCGATGTCAACGTCCTCATCTACGCCATGGATGCCAACAGCCCGCATCATGAGCGCGCATGGGGCTGGTGGCAGTCGGCTCTCACCGGAGTGGAGCATGTCGGGTTCACCTGGTCAGTCCTCACCGGCTACATCCGACTCACCACGAACCTCCGGGTGATGCCCACACCGATGACAGTCGAGCAGTCAGCCGCTCATGTGCGGGCCTGGGTGTCGGTACCTCGCGCCCGCATCCTGAATCCAGGTGCCGAGCACCTGCACATCATGGAGCGGCTGCTCGCCCCCTTCGGTAGGGGAGGGAATCTCGTCTCTGACGCTCACCTGGCAGCTCTCGCGATCGAGAACGGAGGAACCGTCTACTCCGCGGACGATGACTTCTCCCGATTCGACCGCCTCTCGTGGGTCAACCCGCTCGTACCCTCCGAGTAGCGCAGCACTCAGCGCGGATCGAATCGCACGAAGGGCAGCGACCGCCCCACCTCGCGATACGTCTCATCGCGACCGTCGGCCGGGAATCCCATGTAGCCGGAGAGCCTTCGCGCAGCGGACGGGTGCCGGTGCGCGTAGTCGAGCATCTCGGCCTCGCCCTCATCCGGGGAGAGCTGTCGCCCTCGCACCTCGCAACGCGAGGACGCGACCTCGATGACCACGTCGGGGTGGGCCATGACGTTCTGGAACCACTGGGATCCCTCACCCCACCCCGAGCACACCACGACCGAGTCCCCGTCCTCGCGGACCACCTCGACGACGACATCGCGTGGCCGGCCACTCACCCGCCCGGTGTGGTGGATGAGCACGAACCGGTGCCCCATGAGGAATCCCAGTCGGGCCCGGTAGAGGCCGATGGGTGCCCGCAGGAGCCAGCGGGTGAGGCCGGTGGGAGCCGTGCGCGTCATGCCAACGTCCTCTCGCGCGGATGGACACGTTCGCCCATTGTCCCGCCGCGGTGTCCCTCGGATTCAGGAACGGCAAGCTCCCCGATAACAGTCCAGGGCCGATCTCCCGTCGAACGTGGACGTCAGGCCGGCTTCTCTGGGAACGTCCTGAGAGGCCGCCTCGAACGCGTCGGCCACTCGCGTGGCGATCGATGCCAGTCGATCAACAGTCGCGTCCCCGTCAATCCCCAGGCTCTCGCCGACAGTGATGGCCCTGTGACACCACTGTCCGCCGGTCGGTCAGTCCGTGATGATCTGCAGCCCCCTGCCGGTGATCGCGATGGCCTGGTCGGTGTCGGCCGCGAAGGCCTCGATGCTCGTCACGAGCCCGATCTCGCTCCACGCTGACCCGTCCTCGGTGCGGTGCACGCTGCCGTCGGAGTCGACCCGCCAGAGCACGCTTCCGTCCGCGGACGCCGCCACGAGGACGGCCGGCAGATCCAGAGCGCGGACGTCCGGGTCTCCTGGACGCCAGGTGACCAGCCCTTGATCCGGTGACGCGAGCCAGACCACATCGCGGAACCACGTCAGCGCAGTCGGCATGACCTCTGGGCCCGGGGTCCAGGTCCGTCCGCCGTCCGTCGACCACTGGATCGGTCCACGGGTGTCCCAGCCGACCACCTCATCGCCCTTCACCGCGAGTCCGTGGAAGTCGACCTCGCCCGTCAGGCTTCGCGACTCCCAGGTCTCGCCACCGTCCGTGCTGGCGATCAGCCCCAGAGGATTCGGCAGGGGGGATCCCGGGCCGGGGTGGCCGCTGGCCACCAGGGTCGCGTCCATCTGCCCGGTGAAGCCCATGAAGTCGTCCTGGGATGAGCCGATGCGCTCGGACGCGCCGGTGGTGAGGTCGATGCGGTGGACACCATCATGTGTGCCGGCGACGACGCTGTCGCCGTCGACGATGGCGCCGTGCACGTGGCCGAGGGCGGGGCTGATCGGGACTGTTGCGGTGGACCCGGCATCACCGGCGCCGAGGAAGGCCTGCAGCGTCAGGATCTCCTTCTCCTGCGTCACGATGATCTCCCGCGCGAGGGCGGCGACCAGCGGGTCCGATCCGGTGTCGAGCACGTCGCGGGCCATCTCGACAGCCCCCAGATGGTGCTCCACCATGGACTGAGCGAATAGTGTGTCAAAGGCGGCACCCTGAGAGTCTGCGAGGGCGTCCAGTTGCTCGTCGCTGAGCATGCCGGCCATGCCGTGCGAACCGTGCGCGCTGAGAGCCTCATCGGCGGACAGGCGCTCGACACCCCAGGTCTGGAGCCAGGCGTCCATGAGCGCGATCTCCGGATCCTGAGCGGCCTTGATCTCGCGGGCGAGGTCCGTGATGAGCGGATCCGAGGCACGCCCGTCCGCGAGGTCGGCCATCACGACCGCCTGCTCGTGGTGCGGGATCATCATCTGCGCGAACATCACATCCGCGGCATCTCCCGGTGTCTGGACCTCGGCTGCTGAGCCAGGGGTCGGTTCGTCGGGAGTGGAGTCGCTGGAGCACGCCGCCGCAACAAGGCTGGCGGCCAGAACGAGGGCTGATAAAGCCGTTGCGCGACGCGTCTTGGTCGTGATGGGGAACATGGGTGGTTCCTGTCTGAAGTTGGTGAAGGGTGATGGGCGAGCCGAGCGGGCTCACCTCACGTGCGACAGACAGACAGCAGTGTGCGATCGAGGGGGCGGGGCGGTGCCTGGGCATGCTCGGAGCCCATGGCCTGTCGGAAACCCGCACGCTCCGAGCGGATCCGCCAGGCCCGCACGATCGGGGCGAGCAGCCACCCACCGAGCACGACGGCGAGGCAGAGGGCGGCTGCGGGCGCCGATTCGAGCGGGGCGCCCGTGGAACTCGCATCGACATCCGGCGCTGCCATGGGCTCCATCTGGATGGCGTGACCGTGAGCCTGACCGCTCATGGCGGAACCGCAGGTCGTGAACACGACATGGTGCATGAGAACGATTCCCAGGACGAGAATGATGCTGCCGACCATGCGCCCGAGGCCCGGGCCAGTGGCTGATCGCGTCATCACGGGCTCATGATCACACGAGGGGCTTTGCTGGGCGACCCAGCGCCGCGGCCATCGGTCCGTGAGCGGGTGCTGGAATACCCCCAGTGTCCCGTAGACTCACCCCGTGGCGCGCGGCGATGGACGGCTCTCGCACGATCTCCTTCCCGGTGAGAAGGGTCCTCAGGACGCCTGCGGCGTCTTCGGGGTCTGGGCTCCGGGCGACGAGGTCGCGAAACTCACCTACTTCGGGCTCTATGCGCTGCAGCACCGCGGCCAGGAATCCGCGGGCATCGCGGTGAGCGACGGCACCCACATCGTCGTCTACAAGGACATGGGTCTGGTCTCGCAGGTGTTCACCGAGGCGAGCCTGGAGTCCCTCCACGGCCACGTGGCCATCGGCCACACCCGCTACTCGACCACCGGCGCCAGCGTCTGGGAGAACGCCCAGCCGACCTTCCGCTCCACGGCGACCGGCCACCTGGCCCTCGCCCACAACGGCAACCTGACCAACACCCACGACCTCCGGGCACGCCAGTCCGATCTCGCGGCCACGTCCGGTGAGCTCCCCCTCAACACGCGCGGTCAGGCCACGAACGACACCGACACCCTCGCCGCTCTCATGGCCGCGCACCCGGACCTCTCCACCGAGGAGGCCGCCCTCGCCGAACTGCCGCACGTGCGCGGCGCGTTCTCGCTCGTCTTCATGGACGACGATGCCCTGTACGGTGCACGCGACCCGCAGGGCATCCGCCCCCTCGTGCTGGGTCGCCTCGAGCGCGGCTGGGTCATCGCTTCGGAGACGGCGGCCCTCGACATCGTCGGCGCGTCCTTCGTCCGTGAGGTCGAGCCGGGCGAGCTCGTCGTCATCGACGAGAACGGGCTGCGCACGCATCGCTTCGCCGAGGCCGATCCCAAGGGCTGCCTCTTCGAGTACGTCTACCTCGCGCGCCCCGACACCAGCATCGCCGGCAAGGCCGTGCACACCGTCCGTGTCGAGATCGGTCGCCGGCTCGCGCGGGAGCATGCGGTCGATGCCGACCTCGTGATCCCGGTCCCGGAGTCGGGTCGCTACGCCGCGATCGGCTACGCGCAGGAGTCCGGCATCCCGTTCGCGGAGGGACTGGTCAAGAACTCCTACGTGGGCCGCACGTTCATCCAGCCCTCGCAGTCGATCCGCCAACTCGGCATCCGGTTGAAGCTCAATCCGCTGCGCGACGTGATCGACGGTCAGCGGCTCGTCGTCGTCGATGACTCGATCGTCCGCGGCAACACCCAACGTGCTCTCATCCGCATGCTCCGCGAGGCCGGTGCTCGCGAGGTGCACGTCAGGATCTCCAGCCCGCCGGTCAAGTGGCCGTGCTTCTACGGCATCGACTTCGCCAGCCGCGCGGAACTCATCGCGAACGGGCTCACGGTCGACGAGATCTGCACCTCACTCGGCGCTGACTCGCTCGCCTACGTCGACCTCGATGAACTGGTCGACGCGACCGGGCTGCCGAAGAGCGGCCTGTGCCGGGCGTGCTTCGACGGGGAGTACCCGGTGCCGCTGCCGGAGCCGGAACTGCTCGGCAAGCACGTGCTCGAGGGCATCGAGCGCCGCGCCAGCGAGAGTACGGCCGATGCCGAAGGCGTGGCGACGCTGCTCGGCGGCGGAGCCACCGATGCCCTGGACCGTCCATGACAGGCGCGTCCTACGCCGCCGCGGGAGTCGATGTCGAGGCCGGTGAGCGGGCCGTCGATCTCATGCGGGCGTCGATCGCCCGCGCGCAGCGACCGGAGGTCGTCGGTGACCTCGGCGGCTTCGCCGGGCTGTTCGACATCTCCGCGGCCCGCGGTATGGCGCGTCCGCTGCTGGCGACCTCGACCGACGGCGTCGGCACCAAGATCGCCGTGGCGCGTGCGATGGATGTCCACGACACCATCGGCATCGACCTCGTCGCCATGGTCATCGACGACATCGTCGTGTGCGGCGCCGAGCCGCTGTTCATGACCGACTACATCGCGGTGGGCTCGGTCGTCCCCGAGCGCATCGCCGCGATCGTGTCCGGCATCGCCGAGGGGTGCCATCAGGCCGGTTGCGCGCTGGTGGGCGGCGAGACCGCCGAGCATCCCGGTCTCATGGCCCCTGATGAGTACGACGTTGCGGGCGCAGGCACCGGCATCGTCGACGCCGACCACCTGCTGGGCCCCGACCGCGTGCGTGCCGGTGACGTGGTCATCGCCATGGGCTCGTCGGGTCTGCACTCCAACGGATACTCGCTCGCGCGGTATGTGCTCCTCGGCGACAGCGGCCCCGGGCTCGATGCGCACCTGCCGGAGCTCGGCCGCACGGTCGGCGAGGAGCTGCTCGTCCCCACCCGCATCTATGCGAAGGACTGCTTGGCGCTCTCTGCCACCGTGGACGTGCACTCGATCAGCCACGTGACCGGCGGGGGGCTCGCCGCGAACCTCGCGCGCGTGCTGCCGACGCACCTGGCTGTCGACCTCGACCGCTCGACCTGGACGCCGGCTCCCGTCTTCACCATGATCGGGGCCCTCGGCACGGTGGCTCAGGAGGATCTCGAGCGCACGTTCAACATGGGCATCGGGATGATCGCGGTGGTCGCGGAGAATGACGCGGACTCGGCGCTGGCCCTGCTGGGCGAGCGTGGAGTCCCCGCGTGGGTGTGCGGAACCGTGCGTGATCGACGCGACGGTGAGTCAGGTGACGCCGAGGCCAAGGGCGGTGCCGGTGGCGCGGTGACGCTGGTCGGAGAGCACCCGCGCTAGCGGGCGGAGAGCTGGAAGCGGGCCGTCAGGCCTTGTCGTCGTCCTCGTCGTCCTCGTAGTACTTGGCGTAGGGGTCGTCCGCATAGGGATCCTCGACGACCTCATAGGAGTCGTCGAGGTGATCGCTGGAGGAGGAGTCGGTGCTCCCCAGCTCTGCCTGCAGGCGGTCAAGATCAGTCTGCGGGCCGCCGTACTTCAATGCACGGGCAACCTTCGTCTGCTTGGCCTTCGCACGGCCGCGCCCCATGGCTCGACCCCCTCAATTCCCAGGCGGACTGCCCGGATACTCGTGGACGGTTATGTCGGCCCGCCTGGTGGGGGCCCCGATTTCAGGATCCTAGACTACCTGCTCCGCCGCGGCTCGCGCGATCCGCTCCTCGGCCTCCTGCTCCGCAGCCGTGACGGGCATCACATTCTCGCTGCGCGCCCGCTCCAGCACGCGGAGCGTCGTGGCGTAGACCTGCTCGGTCTTCTCCCGGGCCCGGTCCATGTCCCCACCGACGAGCTCCTCCGCCACCTGGATGACGCCGCCGCAGTTCACCAGGAAGTCCGGGGCATAGGTGATGCCCCGCTGCGCCAGGAGCCGGCCGACGGTCGGGGTGGCCAGCTGGTTGTTGGCACCCCCGCAGACGATGGAGGCCGAGATCTCGGAGGCGAGCTCCTCGGTGAGCAGCCCGCCGAGGGCATTGGGGGACAGGATGTCGACGGGCAGCGCCAGCAGCGCATCGAGGGAGTCGACGAACCGGATCCCCGGCGCCCAGGCCTCGGCCTGTTCTCGTGCGGCAGCTGAGGGATCGAAGGCCACGACCTCGGCCCCGGCCTCACGCAGGTGCCCGGCGAGCCGGCCGCCGACCTTGCCGACACCGACGACGCCGACGGTCACGCCGTCGAGGTCGTCACTGCCGCGCACCGCCTGCGCGCACGCCTGGATTCCTCGGAACACCCCCAAGGAGGTCAGGATCCCCGAGTCGCCGACGCCACCTTTCTCCGGTGAGCGCCCGGTGGTCCACGGAGAGGTCTCGCCGATGACATCCATGTCGGCCACGGTCATGCCGACGTCGCCCGCGGTCACGTAGGCGCCATCGAGTGAGGCGACGAGCCGGCCGTAGGCGCGCAGCACGTCAGGGTCCTTCACGGTCGGGTCGCCGAGGATGACGCCCTTGCCGCCACCGTGATCGAGACCGGCGAGCGCATTCTTGTAGGTCATCGCACGCGACAGCCGCAGGGCGTCGGCGTACGCCGCGGCGCCCGGATCGGCGGCCTGGGGGTAGGTCGTCATACGGGTGCCCCCGAGTGCAGGCCCGAGGACGGTCGAGTGCAGCGCGATGACCATGGCGGTCCCGGACGCGGGATCCTGCGCCACGAGCACCCGCTCATGCCCCTCGAAACCGGCCCACGGATCACAGGAAGTCGTCGTTTCCACGAGGCAACCCTAGGTGAGGAAGCGTGCAGAAAGTCCGGTTCGGTTGTCGTGGGGCCCCTCCAGTGGGACGCTAGGGCGGTTACTGGGAGGTTCCATCACCCCCGCCGGTGACGGAACGCCCGAGGAGGAGACATGACGAGTCCGACACCCGAGCCTGAGCAGCTGCTCACGCCGGCGGAGGTGGCAGCCCTGTTCCGGGTCGATCCGAAGACCGTCACCCGCTGGGCCAAGGCCGGCAAGCTCACGAGCATCCGCACTCTCGGCGGCCACCGCCGGTACCCCGCCAAGGAGGTGTTCGCCCTGCTGGAGGCGAACACACCGACCCGTCGCCCCGAGATCGATCCGCTCGGCTGATTCATGGGTGAGCCCTTCTACCGCTCCGTCATCTGGAGCGCCAAGAGCGTCTTCGCGGGTCTCGGTCTTCGCTTCGACATCACCGGGGAGCAGCACATCCCGCTGCAGGGTGGTGCGGTCCTCGCGATCAACCACACCAGCTACCTCGACTTCGCGCTGGCTGGGATTCCCGCCGATCGACGTGACCGCCGGGTGGTGCGCTTCATGGCCAAGGAGAGCATCTTCCGTCATCCGGTGGCCGGCCCGATGATGCGCGGGATGAAGCACATCCCGGTCGACCGCGACGCCGGCTCGGCGGCCTTCCGCGATGCCGTCGGGGCGCTCAAGGAGGGGGAGCTCGTCGGGGTGTTCCCCGAGGCGACGATGAGCCGATCCCTGGAGATCAAGGAGATCAAGAACGGGGCGGTGCGCATGGCCCGCGTCGCGAACGTCCCCCTCATCCCGATGATCGTGTTCGGCGGCCACCGGATCCTGGGCTACGGGCACCGTGACCTCACCCGCGGGCGCACCATCGCGATCACTGTCGGTGAGCCGGTGCCCACGCCACGGGGTTCGGACCCCGACGTCGTGACCGAGGAGCTTCGCGAGCGGATGTCGTCGCTGCTCGACGAGACCATCGAGCGCTATCCGGATCGACCTGACGGCGCGTCCTGGATCCCGGCTCGCTGGGGAGGGTCGGCACCCACCCTCGAGGAGGCCGCCGAGATCGAACGGGCTCGGCGCGAGGAGCGATCAGCCGACTGAGCCCCCCGGCCGCCGGCGCTCCCAGGCCTCGAAGGCCTCGACAGCCGTGGGGTGCGTCGGAAACACGTGATTGCGGCCGATCCGTTCGCCGACTCCGTGGCGCTCCAATGCCGACCAGACCTCGCTCTTGACGTGATCGAGTCCCATGACGATCCCGCGTGAGACGCAGAAGCGACGCACCTCCTCGAGCGCGTCGAGACCGGTGATGTCGACCTCGGTGTTGCCCTCCATGTTCAGGACGAACCACCGCGGCGGCGGGTCGGCATCCTCGATCGCCGCACGGCATCGCCGGGCGAAGTCCTCGGCATTGGCGAAGAACAGGGGTGAGTCGTAGCGGTAGATCAGCAGCCCCGGCACCTGACTGGCGGTCGGGTAGTCATCGAGGTCGTGCCAGCCGGCCACCTCATCCGTGCGACCGAGGACGGCTCCGTGCGGCCGGGCGACCCGAGTGAGCAGTTCGACCACCGAGATCGCCACCGCA
>JAUHZW010000306.1 GCA_030425745.1 Actinomycetes bacterium | reverse complement strand
GGTGGTGCTCTGGAGAACTTCGGGACGCACACCGGGGTTGTGTCGAGCGTCGGCCGCATGTACGTCGAGTCCAGCGCGGATGTGCTCCCGGGCAACAGCGGGGGCCCGCTCGTCAATGCCTCCGGTGACGTCGTGGGCATGGTGGTGAGCCGCCTGCCCGATGCTGATCCTCCGCTCTCCCAGGCGGTGTCCTCCGCCGTCATCCAGAAGACGCCGACGCCGGCGAACGCGTTTGTCGATCAGAGCGGTGGCCCGCTCCTTGCGGTCCTGCTCGTCATCGTGGGGCTCCTTGCCGCGCTCGTCGTCGTCCTGCTCGTCGTCATCCGACGCACCCGTCGCAAGAGTCCGGTAATCAAGATCACCCTCGATGAGGAGACAGCATGAGTGACATCACCGTCGTCGTCACGGACGCGACCGGGGCCCGCAGCAATGAGGTGGAGGTGCCCGACGACGCGCCCGTGGGTCGCATCCTCGCCAAGCTGGTGGAGGTGCTGGACCTCCCCCTCATCGCGCCGGATGGACAGCCGATGTCCTACAAGTTCCACCATGCCCAGTCCTCACGCCAACTGCGGGATGACTGGACCCTGGCCGATGCGGATGTGAACGCGGGGGACACCCTCCGCCTGGTGCCGGAGATCACCGCGGGATGACCCTGTCGCTCGCCGAGACCCGCTACGACCGCCAGGAGCGCATCACCTGGTGGGATCAGGGGCGCCTTGCTGCGTCGCGTGTCCTGGTGGTGGGGGCAGGGGCTCTGGGCAACGAGATCGTCAAGAATCTCGCTCTCGTCGGAGTCGGCCACGTCGACGTCATCGATATGGATCGCATCGAGCATTCCAACCTGGCTCGGTGTGTGTTCTTCCGTGACGGAGACGAAGGACAGGCGAAGGCGACAGTGCTGGCCAGAGCCGCCGATGAGCTCAACCCACTGTGCAGTGTCCGCGGCCTGGTGATGAAGGTCCAGCAGCTGGGCGACGCCACGCTGCTGGACTACGACCTCGTGATCGCGGGACTGGACAATCGGGAAGCCCGACTGTGGGTGAACGCGGCCTGTCGTCGCCTCGGCCGAACGTGGATCGATGGTGCGATCGAGGGGCTGCAGGGTCTGGCTCGAGTCTTCCCTCCCGAGGGTCCCTGCTATGAGTGCACGCTGAGTGCAGCGGACTTTCATGCCATGAGCCACCGTCGTTCGTGCGCGCTGCTGTCGCCGGAGGACATCGTCTCGGGCAAGACGCCGACCAACGCCACCACGGCGTCCATGATCGCCGGTGTCGAGGTGCAGGAGGCCATCAAGATCCTCGTCGGCCGCGAGGATCTCGTCGCTCTGAACGGAAGGGTCTGGCGTCTGGAGGGCGACAGCATGATGGCGTCGGTGATCGGGTACGTGGAGGACGACCAGTGCATGGCCCATGACTGGTGGGAGGAACTCGACACCGATGACCACGGCGCCACCTGCCTCGACGACATCGCCCAGCGCCTGCACGACACATGGGGCCGCCCGGAGCGCATCCTGTTCTCCGACGACGTCATCAGGGTCGGTGACTGTCCGGCCTGCGGAGCGGAGACCGCCCTTGTCGGGGCACGGTCGGTGCTGCCGGAAGGGGCCGGCCGCTGCAGTGAGTGTCATGGGGAGCTGCCGACCGAGTCGACCACCAGCCTCACGATGGATGACCCGCTCATGACCGTGCCCTTCCAGGACTGGATCTGGCCCGATCGGCAGTTCGTGACCTTCCTCAGTCAGGACAGCGAGATCCACGTCGTCGTCCCGGGGGGATCCGATGGCTGACGTGAGACTGGATGTCGACGAGGCCGCTGCAGCCGAGATCGAGGACCACTGCTTCAGCCGCACCGACGTGGAGGTCGGTGGTTTCCTCATCGGTCGAATCGATCAGGAGGGGACCCACATCCTGGCCAGCACCAGGGCGCTGGAGGCCGACTCCGGGCAGACGCAGCTCACCATCACCCACGCCGATTGGGATGCTGCCCTGTCCGTTCTGGACAAGGACTTTCCCGGCATGGCGATCGTGGGCTGGTACCACTCGCATCCGGGATTCGGCTGCTTCCTGTCGGCGCAGGACCAGTTCATCCAGGAGAACTTCTTCTCCGCCCCCGGGCAGGTCGCCTTGGTGGTCGATCCGCTCAAGGGTCGTTCCGAGTACTTCGTGGTGGAAGACGGCGCCACCGTGACGGTCGACGCCAGGGACACCGCTCGGGACGCGCTCGCGGCCGAGGGTGAGGACAAGGCGGATGTTGTCATGCAGGCCGCGCCGCGCCGCCGGATGAGCCCGGTCGCCTGGGGTGGCATCGTGGTGGCTCTTCTCGTCG
>JAUHZW010000305.1 GCA_030425745.1 Actinomycetes bacterium | reverse complement strand
CGTGCCGTCGCCGGGGCCCCGGTGACGGCCGCCGTTCCCATGGTCACCGCGGACGCCACCCAGATGCTTCCGCCCGCGCAGGCCGCCGGTGCCGAGGGCTACGAGCCGATGTACGACATGAAGCGGCGCCCTCGTCCGCGGCGTCGGGGCATCGCGTTCTGGTTCCTCAGCTTCGTCGGTGTGGCTGCGGCGGTCATCGGTGCACTGCTCGTCGGGCAGTTCGTCTTCGGCGGCACGGCCGCGACCCAGGTTCAGGTGCCCAACCTCGATGGACTGACCATCGAGCAGGCCACGACGACGCTCGGCGAGTTCGAGTTGCGCCTCGGCGCACAGACTCCTGAGATCTCCGACCGGCCCGTCGACACCGTGATCAGCCAGCAGCCGGCGGCCGGTGAGTCCCTCGAACAGGGGCAGTCGGTCAACGTCACGATCTCCGCCGGTCTGGAGCAGGTGACCGTCCCGCAGCTGATCGCGTTGACCTCGATCGATGCCGTACGCATCGCCCTCGCCGACGCCAATCTGCAGCTCGGGGCGATCAAGGAGAAGAACTCCGCGCAGCCACCGGGCTATGTCCTCGCACAGGACCCGGAGGAGGGCACCCAGGTCGACGCCGGGGCGAGTATCGACATCACTGTGTCGTCCGGTCTGGTGAAGGTGCCGAAGATCGTGGGTGACAGTGAGGCGCAGGCCCGCAGCGATCTCGCGCAGGCCGGGTTCGACGTGCAGGTGGTCGAGATCCAGGACGGCTCGGTTTCCTCGGGCACCGTGCTGGCGCAGTCCCCGCAGGGCGGCGAACTGTTGGCTCGTGGGTCGATCGTGACGATCACGGTGGCCACGTCGCCGCCGCCACCGCCGACACCGACGCCGGAGCCCACCCCGGAGCCGACCGTTCCCGTCGAGCCCACGGATCCGGCCCAGCCGACCGATCCGGCCCAGCCGACCGATCAGTTCACGCCCGAGCCTCCGCCGGAGCCGGCACCGGGCGACGAGTTCGCGCCGCAGTAGCTCGCACGACAGTCGTTCGCCGGGGAGGCGGGGCGATCAGCCGACCACGGGGGCCAGGCCCTCGGCGCGGCGACGCGCGTCAGGGTCGCCGCACTCGGTGAGCCAGTTCGCCAGCATCTGGTAGCCGCCCTCGGTGAGGACGGACTCCGGGTGGAACTGCACGCCCTCGATGGGTAGTTCGCGGTGGCGCAGCCCCATGATCACACCGCCGGGCGTGGTACCCGTGACGACGAGTTCCGCTGGAACAGTGTCCGGCTCCACGGCAAGTGAGTGGTACCGCGTTGCGGTGAACGGTGACGGCAGGCCGGCGAGGACACCGGCGTCCTCATGCACGACGGGGGAGGTCTTGCCGTGCAGCAGCTCGGGGGCCCGATCGACGGTCGCGCCGTAGGCCGCGGCGATCGCCTGATGCCCCAGGCACACCCCGAAGATCGGCACGTCACCCGCGCAGTCACGGACGATGTCCATGCAGATGCCGGCGTCCTCCGGTGTTCCGGGGCCCGGGCTCAGCAGCACGCCGTCGTACTCGCGGGCTTCGTCGGTCGTGACCTCGTCATTGCGGCGCACAGTGACGTCGGCGCCCAACTGTGCGAGGTACTGCACGAGGTTGAACACGAAGGAGTCGTAGTTGTCGACGACGAGGATCCGGGCCACGGAGACATTCTTGCGCTCTCGCGCGGACGTCGAGGCGTCAGGTGGCGGACTCCAGAGTCACCACAGTGCCCGACCCGGGCGGCACGGTGGCGTAGTCCACGGCGACCGGGCCCTCGTACGCCGGGATGGTCAGCTCAGGGATCCGCTCGAGCTCATAGCCCAGGCCCAGGGCCTCGGCCCAGAGCCGGTACTCCCGGACGGAGGGGTCGCGCCACAGACTCGAGCGCATGTCCTTCATGGGGCCGATCGCGGTGATCACGTAGGGCGGGGAGTAGACGCGGCCCTGGAGCAGGAGGGTGTTGCCGACACACTGCACCGAACTGGTGTCGACGAGCCGCTGGTCCATGACCTGGATGGCCTGCGCGCCACCGCGCCACAGGGCGTTGATGACGGCCTCGACGTCGCTCTGGTGAACAAGGACGTCATCCGGGGTGACGGTCTGCCACAGCGGATCGTCGGTGTCCGGGATGGGCGCATCGTCCAACGTCACCTGCAGGGCCCTGCCGGTGACCGGGGAGAGTCCCGCCTCGGCCCGCATGGCCTCGAGGTCCTGCCGGACCCGGGCCGCCACCGGGTCACCTGTGCGCCCGGCTGTGAGATCGTCCACCACCCGTTGCTGTGAGCTGACCTGCTGATCGAGGCGAGTGACCTTGGCATCCTCACGCGC
>JAUHZW010000304.1 GCA_030425745.1 Actinomycetes bacterium | reverse complement strand
CCTCATGGTCATCGCCATCGCGTACGCCATCAGCATCGTCTTCGCCCCACCGAGCGACTACGCCGCCAACGGTCAGGTCATCGGGCGCATCAGCCCCTCCCTCATCGATCTGCTCGCGGCCCTGGCCACCGGGCTCGTCGGTGCCTTCGCCCTCGTCCGATCGGACATCTCCGACACGCTGCCCGGCGTCGCCATCGCGATCTCGCTGGTGCCTCCCCTGGCTGTCACCGGAATGCTCCTGCAGGTCGGCCGCTACGCAGACGCCGGCCAGAGCCTGCTGCTGTTCGGCACCAACGTCGCGGCGATCATCGCCACGGGCACCGTCGTACTCCTGATCTACCGGGTCCGGTCCGTGGCCAAGGCCTCCGGCTTCCCGGTGGGAACTCTGAGCCGCGGGAGGCTCATCGTGGTCGGTGGGGCTGTGCTGGTCGTCGCCGTTCCCCTCGGGCTCGGAACGGCATCCATCGCACGGGACCAACTCCTGCAGGTCACCACGACTCCACTCGCCGAGAAGTGGGCGGCCGAGTCCGGGTGGGCGATCTCTGACGTCGACGTCCGGAACCTCGCAGTCAAGGTCTATGCGGTCGGTCGGCCGCCGGAACCGGATGCGACTCCGCTGCGGCAGGCCCTGACCGATGCCGGATACCCCGATGCCAGCCTCACCGTCATCGCCACCGACGGACGCGAGCAGGTGTGCCCCGCGAACACAGACACCTGCCAGGACGATGTGACGTCGTTCGGTTGATGAACCGGCTCACCATCGCCGACGCCGGACATGGCCATGACGGCCTGTGGACAGTCATGTGCGACGCGCCAACGGCCTGGTCGCCCACCGCACCCAGATCGCTCATCGACTGGCGTGGTGAATCCACCAGATGCGGCTACCCGCAGGAGCAGCGCGCCATGTGGCTGTGATGCTCAGGAGCCGGTCGGGTTTCTCAGGATCCAACGCAGGCCCTTGGCGATGATGCCCGGTTGATCTCGTTGCACGACGTGGCCGGAACGCTCAGCGAACCAGTGCCGGCTCTGACTCGACAGCCGCGCAGCCTTGGCCTGCTGGCGGTTCCACTTCCGATCAGCCCACGACGATCCGTTGCCGGGCTCCCCGGCCG
The DNA here is from genome assembly GCA_030425745.1 of Actinomycetes bacterium. Taxonomy (GTDB): domain Bacteria; phylum Actinomycetota; class Actinomycetes; order S36-B12; family S36-B12; genus UBA10649. The sequence goes on along the minus strand of JAUHZW010000304.1, from coordinate 1,216 downwards.
TGATCACGACCAGAGGCGTGTCACCCAGGTCCGGTCCGCCACGGGTCGCCTTCTCACTGGCATCCATGTCGATCGTCGTGCCGCCCTCATGCCAGTCACCGCGATAGCTGGGCAGGAACGTCCGGTGGATCCCGGGATACACAGCATCGACGAGCATGACGCCGGCGACATCGTCCGGAGTCTGGGCCGCGAACGCTCGGGCGATCAACCCCCCGTAGGAGTGGGCGACGAGTACATAGGGACCCGTCTCACCCGCAGCGGCCAGTGCGGCACGGAGCTCCTCAGCCTGTTCCCCCGCATCGGTGCGCTGCGATCCACGGCGCTTCGGGCTGCTGCCGAGGCCGGGACGGTCCGCCTCGCAGACCCTCGTCTGGCGGCTCATGCCCGCGAGGGCCGGGCGCCACATCGTGTGGTCACTGCGCAGACCGTTGATGAGCACGGCTGTGGGCGCACCCTCACCGCGGCAGGAGATCCACATGCGCTGACCGTCGGCATCGACCACCTCGCCCGCTGCATGGGCGGCCGGTGGGACGAGGAGGGTGGCGCTGACGACCGCCGCGGCCACCGCGGCGATGCGCCTCACGTGCAGTAGCCGCCGTCGCAGCAGGGCTGGATGTAGTAGCAGCGGGGGCAGAAATCCTTGCCGCCGCGACGCTCCATCTCCGTCGTCTCGCAGGCCGGGCAGGGGCCGGGTTCTCCCATCACCGGTCCAGTATCGGGGACCGTCCGCGCCGACGCCGGCAGCCACACCTAGACTCGCGATCCAACGACTCGAGGAAAGGCACCCATGGCCGACCTGAACAACCACCACAGCGACACGCTCACCGCGATCTTCCAGCATCCGGTGAGCCACAACATCCGCTGGCACGACGCCCTGTCCCTGATGGAGGCCGTGGGCGAGGTGATCGAGGAGCACGACGGCAAGTTCAAGGTCACCATCGGTGACGAGACCGAGGTGCTCTCGCGCCCCCACGACAAGACCATCGGCGAGCAGATGGTCGTCGACCTGCGCCGCATGCTCAAGAACGCCGGCTTCGAGCCCGCCGCCCCCGGCAAGGAGGACTGACCATGGCTGCCCACGACATCACCGACGCCGTCGACCTGAACGGCAAGCTGGCCATCGCGGCCGTCGACTTCCACACCACCCGGATCTACGCCCTCGACGCCAACCCGGAGTCTCGGCCCGAGACCGTCGGTGCCAGCGACCCCAAGGGGT
>JAUHZW010000303.1 GCA_030425745.1 Actinomycetes bacterium | reverse complement strand
TCTTGGTCAGCACCAGCATGGGCTCGATGCCGGCATCGAGTGCGGCGACGACCGCACGGTCGATGAGCCCGGTGCGCGGCTCGGGGTCGGTGGTCGCGGTGACGACCGCCAACCGGGTGGCGTTGGCGACGATGACCCGCTCCACGGGATCGGTGTCATCGGCCGTGCGACGGAGGGTGGAGGTGCGCTCCTTGCGGCGCACGATCCGTGCCTGGGTGTCGACGTCGCCGGACACATCGCCCACCACATCGACGAGGTCGCCGACGACGATGCCCTTGCGCCCGAGCTCTCGCGCCTTGACGGCGTAGAGCTCGGTGCCGTCATCCTTCTCGAGGGTGAACCGCCCACGGTCCACCGTCATGACGACGGCGGTCTCCGCGTGCGCGTGGTCGGGCCGCTCCTTGGACCGCGGCCGGGCCTTGCGGCGCCCGGGACGGACCCGGACGTCATCCTCGTCGAGATGCTGGTGTCGTCGGGTCACGGTTCTCGCGTCACGCCAGGAACTGCGACCAGCGGTTGGCGAAGTCCGGGATCGTCTTGCCGGTCGTGGCGATGTCCTCCACCTCGACGCCGGGCACGACGAGGCCGAGCACGGCACCGGCCGTGGCCATGCGGTGGTCGTCATAGGTGTGGAAGACGCCTCCGTGCAGGGGGCGGGGCCGGATGATGAGGCCGTCGTCGGTCTCCTCGACGTCACCGCCGAGTCCGTTCAGCTCGGCGGTGAGAGCGGCCAGGCGGTCGGTCTCGTGACCGCGCAGATGGGCGATCCCGCGCAGTCGACTGGGGGCGTCCGCGAGCGCCGCGACCGCGGCCACGGTGGGTGCGACCTCTCCGACGTCGGAGAGGTCGAGATCGATGCCGCGGAGGGTGTCACCGGCGCTGACCGTGAGTCCTGCGTCATCGCGGGTGACGGTCGCGCCCATCGCCTCCCACACCCCGCGCACGAGATCTCCGGGTTGGGCTGTGCTGGCCGGCCAGTCGCGGATCGTCACCGATCCTCCGGTCACGAGCGCAGCCGCCTGGAAGGGCGCGGCGTTCGACAGGTCCGGTTCGATCGCACGGTCGAGGGCGACGATCTCCCGGGGATCGACGTGCCAGATGGTGTCGCCGTCGCGCCGGACCTGCACGCCGTGCTCGGCGAGCATGGCGATCGTCATCTCCACATGCGGCATGCTCGGGACCGGCGCGCCGACGTGGTGGATCGTCACGCCTGCGTTGAACCGCGCGGCGCTCAGTAGCAGGCCGGAGATGAACTGGCTGGACTTGGACGCATCGACGAAGACCTCGCCGCCGGTCACCTCTCCGGTGCCCTCGACCATGAAGGGCAGGCGACCGTTCCCCCGATCCCGGACCGTCACCCCGAGGTCCTTCAGGGACTCGATTACGGTCGCCATCGGGCGCTTGCGCGCGTGGGCGTCGCCATCGAACATGATCTCGCCGTGGGCCAGGGCCGCGACGGGCGGCAGGAAGCGCATGACGGTCCCGGCCAGTCCGACGTCGATGCTGGCCGGTCCGCGCATGAAGTGCGGCGTGACGTCGACAGTGAGGTTGCCGATGTCGTCGTGCTCGACGACGTGCACCTCGATGCCGAGCAGTCGGAGGCCGGCGGCCATGAGCTGGGTGTCGCGGGCGTCGAGCAGACCGGTGATGCGGCTGGGGCCGTCCGCGATCGCCGCCAGGATCAGCGCACGGTTGCTCGCTGACTTCGAGCCCGGGACGCTGACCGTGCCGTGCACCGGACCGTCAGCGACGGGTGCCGCCCACAGTTCCCTCTCGTTGCTCACTTTCGCAACACTACTGCGCCGATGATGCCGATCACGATGACCAGACCGACGCCGCCGAACAGGATGAACGGCATGATCGAGCCCTCGGGGGGCGCGCCGACGGTGTCGGGGGTGGGCGCGGGTTCCGGCGTTGCGGGCTCGGGCGTTGCGGGCTCCGGCGTCGCGGGCTCGGGCGTCGCGGGCTCGCTGATCGGTTCGGGAACTGCCGACTCGCTGACCTCCTCGGGAGTCGGCTCACCCGCGACGATGTAGGTGAAGGAGTTCTCGATCGTGTGGCCGTCCTTCGAGACCACGCGGTAGGCGACCGAGTACTCGCCGGGCCCGGCCGCGGGGTCGACCGGCACCGAGAACACGCGGTCGCCGACGACTGCCGGCCCCGTCGTGATCGACTCCTCGTCCGCGGACCGCACGATGAGTGCCGCCCCGATCTCCAGCAGTGCGGAGTCGAAGTCGATGCGCACCTCGCTCGGTGGGGTGTCGAGCAGCTCGCCCTCGGTGGGGGACGCCCCGATCTGGGAGGCATGGCCGAAGGCTGCGGCCGGTGCCCAGAGCAGGGCCGCGACCGCCAGG
>JAUHZW010000302.1 GCA_030425745.1 Actinomycetes bacterium | reverse complement strand
CTTGCCGCCCTCCTCGATGACGATGGCGCCGCTGTCGTCCTGGGGCAGCTTGGCCATGATGAGCATCTGGGCGAGCATGATGCCGACCACGTTGCCGATCGGGTTGAAGGCCTGGGCGAGGTTGAGGCGCCGGGTGGCGGTGGCCTCCGGGCCCATCGCCAGCACGAAGGGGTTGGCGTTGGTCTCGAGGATGCCCAGGCCGCAGGCCAGGACGTAGTAGGACAGGCAGAAGAACAGGAAGCGTTCCTCGAGCATCGACGGGTAGAGCAGGATGCAGCCCAGCGCGTACAAGCCGAGCCCGACGAGCACGCCGACCTTGTAGGAGTACTTGCGGGCGATGATGGCGCCGGGCAGGGCCATGCAGAAGTAGCCGCCGTAGAAGGCGAACTGGATGAGGGATGCCTGGAAGGTGGTGAGGTCGCCGAAGATCTCCTTGAAGACGCGCACCAGCGGGTCGGTGATGTTGTTGGCGATGCGCATGTCGGGGATCATGCCAGCCCTCGACAGATCCGTCCTGTGAGGGTCATGCCGTTGCGAAGCCTGTGCAACAAGCCGGGGCCGGTCATGTGCGAGGGCCCCGCCCACCGCACTGGGTGGACGGGGCCCTCGGGGGACGAGTGCGCCCTAGGCAGGCATGGCCTCCCAGGCGGCGTAGCCGCCGAGCAGGTCGGAGACATCGTCGAAGCCGTGCGTACGCAGCAGCGACGCCCCTGCACTGGAGCGGTAGCCGCCCGCGCAGTACACGATGGTCGGCCGCGAGCGGTCGAGTTCATCGAGGTGCTGCGCCAGGCTGCCCAGGGGCAGGGTCTTGGCCGGCTCGATGATGCCGACGGCGAGCTCTCCGGGGTTTCGGATGTCCACGAGCTGGATGTCCGGGGTGTTCGTCATGATCTCGCGCATCTGGTCCACCGTGAGGCGGGAGGCGTGCTCGGTGCGCTCCGGGTTGGCCGCCATGACCTCCATGGGCTCGGCCAGGTAGCCGACGACACCGTCGAAGCCGATGCGGGCCAGCCGGGTGACGGCCTCCTGCTCGGTGCCGGGCTCGCAGACGAGCACGATCTTGGCGTGCGGCTCGACGATCGAGCCCGCGTACTCGGCGAACCGGCCGTCGAGGCCCACGCTGAGCGAGCCGATGAGGTGGCCGGCGGCGAAGTCCATCGCCTGCCGGGTGTCGATGATGACGGCACCGTCGGTCACGGCGGCGTCGAACTCGGGGAGCGTGAGCGGGACGGCCGCGATGGTCTCGTCGAAGAGCTCGCGCTCCTTGCGGTTCGTGATCGCGTCGAACACGAAGTATCCAGGTGCGGTCGGCTGGCCCTCGGTGACGATGGCGACGAACTCGTCCTCGCCCATCGGCTGCAGCGCGTAGTTCAGCGCCCGCTGCTCGCCCATCGTGGACATCGTCTCGGTGGACAGGTTCTTGCCGCAGGCCGAGCCGGCGCCGTGCGCCGGGTAGACCTTGGTGGCGTCCGGCAGCGGAAGCAGCTTGTCGCGAAGCGAGTGGTAGAGCTGCTTGCCCAGATCGTCAGCGGTGTGGCCGACGGACGACAGCAGGTCGGGCCGGCCGACATCGCCGATGAACAGGGTGTCGCCGGTGAAGACGGCGACCGGCTCGGTGGCCTCCGGGGAGTCATAGGCGGTGATGCAGATGGACTCAGGGGTGTGACCCGGGGTCTCGAGGACCTGGAGGCGAACGCCGCCGAGGTCGATCCAGGAGCCATCGGCCAGGAGGGTCGCGGCGAACTCGACGGGGGCCTTCTCGCCGAAGACGATCTCGGCGCCGGTCGCGGCCGCGAGCTCGAGGTGGCCGCTGAGGAAGTCGGCGTGCAGGTGGGTCTCGATCACGTGGGTGATCTGCAGCCCGAGCTGCTCGGCGTCGGCGACGTACTCGGAGATGTCGCGGCGGGGGTCGATGACGACGGCCTTGCCCGAGGTCTCGTCACCCACGAGGTACGAGGCGTGCGAGAGGCACTCGAGGTAGTACTGGTTGAGGATCACGTGTTGCTCCAGCGGATCAGGCGGGTGGCCCCGCGCGTCGGGTGGTCGTGCCGGTCGAGCACCTACAGTGCCCGGTCCGGCGGGTCTTCGTGTGCAGAGCCTCACATCGGTCAGACTTGCACGGCTGTTCGGATGTACGTACATTAGCACCCATGACGGTCGTTGTCACCTCCCACGCGGCGCAGGTCCCGGATCGGACCTCGCCCATGCCGCTGTGGGCGCAGGTGAGCGCCGACCTGCGCCGCCGCTGCGGCAGCGGGGCCTTCGAGGACGGCGTCCCCGGAGAGCTCGCCCTCTGTGAGGAGTACGGGGTCAGCCGGCACACCGTCCGCGAGGCCCTGCGAGCACTGCGCAGCGAGGGGGTCATCTCCAGCAGCCGTGGCCGCACCTCCACCGTGCAGGGCGACTTCTCCCAGAGCCTGGGC
>JAUHZW010000021.1 GCA_030425745.1 Actinomycetes bacterium | reverse complement strand
GGCCGGCTATGGCCTTGTAGGTCTGGCGCCGCGGCACATCGATCCCGTAGTAGACGTGAAGGTCCTCGACGTTGTCGTTCAGCTCGTGCAGGTAGGCGTCGGTGACGGCGTCGGCGGAGCACAGCAGGACCACGTCCGCGCCCTGGACGTGGGCGCGGGCCTCCAGGGTCAGGTGGGCTGCCGACTTGATGCCGGATCCGATGGCAGTGAGGGATCCCTGCTGCGGCCTGCTCGCCGTCTCCGTCACGTGTGTGCCTCTTTCTTGCTCGGGAATTCGCTGACCGACATCCGATCGGTGTGAAAGCATCGGGGCGTCATGGATGAGGTCCCTCACCCTGTCACACAATGCGACGCGGGTCAGTCGGATGGCACGGCCGTCACCCTGGCGTACGACACTGGTCGCTTCCCGTTCGCCCCGCTGATGTGTGAAGAGCTGGGGATCTCGTCCTTCTCTGAACTGCCGATCGGTGACCCTGAGGACACCCACGCGGCGCTGGCCGTGAACCGGGGGTTCCGTCGGCAGCTGGAGCAGACCCCACTGGACGGTCCCCTGCTCACGACCTTCCGGGAGTTCATGTCCTTCGTGATGTCGCCGCTGTTCGGCCCGCGGATCTCCCACACCCAGCGACCGGTCCTGCGGATCCAGATCGGACAGTCGCCGAGCATCAGCGCACCGCATCGTGACGTGGACTACACCCGGCGCTGGGACTACATCAACGGATGGATTCCGATGCTCGACGTCCCAGCGGATCTCGGGCTGCGGGTGGAGACGAGTTACGGGTCGGGCGACTTCCGGTCCGCTCCGCTGCGCTACGGAGAGTTCCTGCTGTTCGACGGAGGTGCCCTTGAGCACTACAGCCCGTCGAACCGGACCCTCAGCCCGCGGGTCAGCCTGGACTTCCGCTTCACCCCGCGGCAGCCATCCGCCCTCGCTGAACGGCTCCTCAGCGCGCGTCCGCCGGACATCGAGTCGCGGCACGTCAATCCCCGGACCCAGGACACCCGTGCGGGAGCCTCGTAGGAGTTCACCTGCGGATGCGAACTCGTCGGCCGCACGGCACAGTGATCCGGTGAGTTCCCTGCTTCCCGATCTGACCGTCCCGAATCTGGCCGGCGGCCTGCGCGACCGCGTGGCCGCGGGCTTTCGTCGTGTCGTCTCCGGAGATCCCACGGGCGCCCCGGACTGGGCGCGGGCGCTGGCCGACGGCGACGACATCGGGTACTTCGGGCCGGCGTCCGCACCCTGGGCGGTGCATGGCTCGCTGGCGACGATCGTCGGCGGTGTGCGGGCCCTGCTCATGCAGGCCATGCACCCGGGAGCCCTCGCCGGGGTGCAGCAGCACTCCCGCTATCAGCAGGACGGCCTCGGCCGCCTCGCCGGGACGGCCCGCTGGCTGACCGTCGTCACCTTCGGCGACACCAAGGCCGCGGACCGTGAGTGCGCACGGGTGCGCGGCATGCACCGGCCCGTCGTCGGCTCCTACGAGGTCGACGGAGTCGCCCGGCAGTACTCCGCGTCCGACCCGGACCTCCTGCGCTGGGTCCACATCGCCTTCACCGACTCCTTCCTCGCCACCCATCGAGTGTGGGGCGGGCCGATCCCCGGGGGCGAGGACGCCTACGTGCGCGAGTGGGCGCGGGCCGGCGAGATGGTCGGCGTGACCGACGCCCCGCGCTCGGTTGCCGAGCTCGACGCGCAGCTCGCTGACTACGGGCCCTCCCTGCGGGGCGGGCCGGCCGTGCAGGAGACGCTCGGCTTCATCCGGAACCCACCCATCCCGCTGGCCGGTCGCCCGGCCTACGCGATGCTCTACGCCGGGGCCGTCTCGACGATGCGTCCCGAGCACCGGGAACTGCTCGAGCTGCCCACCATCCCCCTGAGCGTCACCCGGCCCACCGTGGGTGCGCTGCTGGGCGGTCTCGGGGCCGTTCTGGGCCCGGCATCGCCAGCGATGTCGGCCGCCCGCGAGCGCCTGGACCGGGTCGCCGCCACGCCCGGATCCCGGGATTTGGTTTCACCGGGACCTTCGGGTGATCATGTGACGGATGTGGCGAAAGAGGCGTGACTCACGGGGGTCCGTCGGTGTGGCCGTAGCGGCCGCCGGCGCGACCCTGCTGGCGTTGCTGGCGGCTCCCGCGGCCGCGGACGAGACCGCTCCGACCGATCCGGCCTCAGTGCCCACCGAGCCGGCACCCCCCGCCGCCCCCGCTCCCCAGCCCCTGGTGATGCCGACACAGATCGGCTCCTGGTGCACCGCCCTGCACCCGCCCCTTCGCGAGAAGCTGCAGCGCACGCGCGCCCGGCAGCTCATGAAGGGCAAGGTCGTCATGGGCAAGCCCGGCACCTACTACCTGACCGAGCACCCGAACTGGAAGCCGCAGAGCGGCACCGACACCTCCGGCGACCGGCACGTGAACTCCCTCGACTGGGCACTGCCCCTGCTCTACGAGGGCGTGAAGACGCAGAACACCGCCATGGTGCAGCGCTTCCGCGACCTCATGTACTACTGGATCGACGATCACCGCGGGAAGCGTGCCTATTGGGTCGACGGGTCGATCTACGGCGGCCTGCGCACGCAAACGCTCGTGTGCGCGGCGCAGACGCTGAACGATCAGAAGATCATCGACGCTGCGCTGCGTGACGCGCAGACGATGATCCGCGGCTTCAAGGGACACCGCACCACCGCGACGGGCACCAACAACACCGACCTCATCCGCCAGACCGGTGCACTCGCCGCCTACTGCTGGGTGCAGGATCCCCCCGGCATCTCGCGTGCCTGGCAGAACATCGAGGCGATGGCCCGCGGTCTGGTGCAGCCCGATGGCAGTGACGTGGAGGGCTCACCCGGCTACGCCGCCTACATGGAGGCCCTGCTCTCCGATGCCGAGCGTGCCGGCCAGACCTGCGGAATCCCCACCGACACGGTGACATCACTCAAGGGCCTGCTGTATCAGTTCGTCGCCCAGGCGTTCCGCCCGGACTTCAAGCTGACGTCGCTCGGCGACTCGATCAACTCCGGGCTGCGCGGCAGCTTCGGTGTCGGGGACTGGCGAGCGGACTGGATCCGCTCCAAGGGCACCGCGGGTGCACCGCCCAACCCCGTCTACACCGTGTACGACGGTGGATACGTGTTCGGCCGAGCCGGCTGGCGTCCGCAGCCCGGCGGCCCCGACACGTACTACTCCCTGCGCTACTCGTCCTCGCGCCCCGGCACCGCGCACACGCACGATGACGGCGCGGGCATGACGCTCTACTCCCGTGGCGTCGAGTGGATCGGCGACCCGGGCCCGTACCGCTATGAGAACGGCAGCTCGCTGCGCTGGTTCATGAAGTCGCGCACCGCGCACTCGTCGTTCACCGTCAGCAACGTCTCACGCAACCGCGGTGCCGGCGTCCGCAAGGTCTCGAGCAACTCCGACTGGCGCGAGGGCGGCAACGACACCACGTGCCTGGCCGACCGCACGTGGAACTCGATGACGATCACGCGCTGCACGTCGTACGTGCGGTCCATCGACGCGATGATCGTCGCGGACTACGTCGACGCGAAGAAGGTCAAGAGCAAGAAGCGCCGCGAGGTCAAGCAGCGCTGGCAGCTGCCCCCGGGCGTGGGCGCGCTGTCGTACGAGAACGACGTGCTGACCCTGGCCTCCGGCAATGCCCGCATGGACGTCTACAAGTCCGGGCCGGGCAACTGGGACATCCGCACGGCGAGGAAGGGCTCCAACGTCGGGTGGTTCACCGGCGACTGGGGTGAGAAGCTTCCCGGTGCCGTCCTGTCCCGTGATCTGAGCATGAAGCGCAAGCGCGGGTCTGACGTCATGGTGTCGGTGTTCGTGCCCCGCATGGACGGCGAGGTCGTTCCGGTGACGGTGGACGACAACGGTGTGACGGTCACCCGCAACGGGCTGACGATCACCACCCCCCTGCCGCGGCCGTAGGGGCGTGGGATGAACCGGTCAGGCGACCTTGTCCCCGTATCGCTGGCGGGCAGCCTCGCCTGATGTCCCGATGAATGTCCCGATGGCGGCCCAGGACACTCCTCCGTGGCGGGCGGCTCGGATGGCATCGATGATGTGGCGCTCGGCGTCGGATCTCTCCTGCACGGCAGACCTCAGTTGGGCAACGATGTCGCTATTGAGCTCGTCGGCCTCTGACGGTTCATAGTTTTCAAACCGAGCAGCCAAGTCGTCGGCGTGCTCAAGGATCTCGTCAACGCTGCGGGGCATCGTCCTCACCTCAGAAACTTCTCGCGGGCAGCCATGGCGTGGATGACCACCATGGCAGTGTCTCCCTCGACATAGCCGACTTCAAGGATGATGGCCGCCCGATTCGGGCCGATCATCATCGTGAACCCATCTCCGAGATCCCACACTCGTAGGGGGTTCCGATAGGCGTGAAGGATGTCTTCCGCCGTGATGCCGTGCTTGAGAGCCGATGGAGCAATGATCGGCTCGTCCAACACGATCACAAGATAACTTGCCAGAGAACGAGTGGGCAAGCCTTGTGGAGCTCAGCCTGACCTGCCGTACCGCGCTCGGGATTCGGGGGCGATGATCTGGACCGTGGGGCGGCGAAGGATTTCGTCCAGGAGGGGGTCGTCCTCCGGGTGTGCCCAGGCCTGACAGGTGCGAAGGACTGGATTCACGGGCCGACCCAGTCGGACCTCCGCGCGCTCAGCCGCGGCGTAGATGTCATCGCGCTCGGCAGTATCGCTGACAATCAGTACATCGATGTCCCCCGGCGTCGGACCTAGTTCGCCAGTCAACCGAGCGGCCCACGAGCCGAAGATCACAATGTGCTCGGCCCCCAGGTGGCCGAACTCTTCGGTGACGACCACCTTTGGACCGAAGGTGAGCATGATGATCTGCGTCAGCGGGACAACGACTGGGTTGCTGGAGTTCGGCCGGACCAGTCGCGACCGACCGACCTTGCGTGAGGTCACCAGCCCTCCAGCCTCCAGGCGGGCGACCTCGGACTGAACTGTGGTGAGCGCAATGTCCAAATGCTCGGCAAGTTCGGTGATGGTCCACTCGCGACCAGGTTCGACGAGCAGGGCAGCGAGAACCTCGCCCTGGGTGCGGGAGCGGAGGATCGGGAGGAGCGGCGGTGCTTCGCTACGCATAAACCGAAGATATCATCCGTTTATGCGTAGTTTCAATGCTGGCCAGGCAGCGGGACACCTGCTCCGCGGTAGCGTCGTGGCGTGACCTCCTCACCCTCCGCCCGTGGCCTGCTGCTCGACGTCGGCGTCGTCCTGTTCAAGTCCGCGTGGGAACTCGCCGACGACTACGAGCGCGTGTGCGGGCTGGCCCCCGGGACGATCGAGGGGCGCGGTCCCTTCGGGGGTGACGACCCGATGTGGGATCGGTACCGGGCCGGGGAGATCAACGAGCGGGAGTACTGGCTGACGTTCGCCGACCGCGCCGTCGAGCGTGGAGCCCCGCTCATGGGACACCCGACGCTGATGCGCTCGCTGTTCCAGCACCCGGAGCTCGACGGCGTGCGGCCCGAGGCCCGTGCGCTGATCGAGGCCTGCCGTGAGGCGGGGATCCCGCTGGGGATCCTCACCAACGAGCTGATGGACTTCCAGGGGCGCGCATGGGTCGAGGCCCAGGACTGGTACCCGCTCTTCGGAGTGCTGGTCGACTCGACCGAGCTCGGAGCCCGCAAGCCCGCGGCCGAGCCCTACCTCGTCGCTATCGAGCAGATGGGCATCCCGGCCGACGAACTGGTCTTCATCGACGACAACCCCACCTACGTGCAGGGTGGTCTGGACGTCGGGATGCCCAGCATCCTGCTCGATGTGCTGGACCCGGCTGCGGCGTTCCGCGAGGCCGCGCGCCTGCTCGGGCTGCCGGAATCGTCTGTCAGCGGCTCGTCCTGATTCCGCCAGTCGCCGACACCCAGCCGAGGTCCTTCGGTGACCAGTTCTGCGAGGTCACCTGACCGTCCAAGGCGGGATCAGCGAAGGCGCACACTCGGTCGAGCACCTCGCTGAACTCCTCGGGCAGGTCCTCGCGACCCTGGGCACGCCTCCACGCGTGGTAACGAGTCTGAGCCAGTTCCGGGTAGCCGTCCAGGATGCTGGACAGGGGAGTCAGGGAAACGCTCCGGTATGCAGCGACGGAGCGCAGTGACGTCATGAGTTCGTCACCCTCGATGGGATGACGTCCGGCCAGAGCGTAGATGTCACCGAAGTCCCGCCAGCGAGTGTTGGCTGTGCCACGGGTGGTGGCGGTCACGATCTTCTCGGCGTGGACCATGGCCATCGGATACCCCAGGATCTCGATGGGCGGCCCGAGCACGCGGGGCAGATGGATGCGGCCCGGAGCCGGGCTGACGGGTTCTCCTACGTTGACGTCCACGTGAAAGCGGACCTCGGCGGTCGCCACGTGGGCCGTCATGGTCACTCGCACGCCCGAGTACTCGTCGGCATCTCGGATGGCCGTGGCAGTTGCCCGCTCAGCGCCGAACACCACACCGTCGGAGTGCGGCATGCGCGCAATGGCACGAACGACGTCGAGCATGCGCTCGGCGTCGTTGTCCAGATCCTGAGCCCATAGATCCACATCGCGTGTGGGTCGCCGGAGATCGAAAGCCGCGAGGAGCACCCCACCCTTGAGCACCAGGTGCTGGCGGAAGCCGGATTCCGACAGTCGAGCAAGGAATCCGTCGAGCACATGGAGTGAGAGGAGTTCCTCGAAGGGACGCCCCTCGTCTCTGGCCCGACGTCGGAGGTCGAGGTAGACCGAACCTTCAGGGGTGCGGCGAGAGACGGTCACAGCAGGATCTCCAGCGCAGTCCTCAAGGGTCCCTGTGTGCGGGGAAAGGAGGCCGCCATCGTCAGCAGCTGAGCCGGCTGGCTGCCCGATCGAAGGAGCCAACGCCGTAGCGCCTCGTTCCCCAACTGGGGACCTTCCAGTCGGCGGAGCCGAAAGGCATCGATGATGGAGCGCTCGGCGGAATACAGGCCGAGCGAGAACCCCGCTCCCACGTCCCACAGTTCACGACCCAGATCGAACGTTGCCGGGTCGAATCTATGCCAGGCGATGGGGAGATCAAGGCTGGGCAACCGGCTCCCGGCAGGCAGCGCGATGTCGATCACGCGAGGGATGTCGTCTGTGAGCCCATGGCGGGCAAGGGCCGACCGCAGGCACAGCGTCGCATCCGGCCGTCTGCCCGCGATGGCCAGCAGGTCCGGGTCGACCGCGGTTCCGGAGACCCGGAGATAGCGCCCGCGTCCCGGTCTGCTGATCAGCCCGTCATCCAACAGCCGAGCGAGTGTCCAATCCGTGAGGCCTGCCGCCAAGGCCTCGGAGTACGCGAACGTCTCAGGTAACTGCTCGAGCAGCTCGGTGCGGGCCGGGGTAGTCCGGGGCACGATGCCACCTCCTCATAGGACTCTGGAAAACGCTCTACTGAATCAAGTTAGTGTAACAGTTACCCGAGTACGTCCGGCCCGTCAACGAGGGGCAATTCCCGGCAGGATGGCACCATGGCCCCGATCCGTGTCCCTCCACAGCACGGCGCGTGGGCGTTCCTGATCGTCCCCCTCGTCCTTGGCGCGCTGCTCGGGGCCGGGACCTGGGCGGGCCTGGTCTTCGCCATCGCGTGGATCGCCGCCTATCCGGCCAGCTACTTCGGAGGGCGGGCGCTGGTCTACCGCCTGCGTCGCGGCTCGTGGACCCGCAAGGCCCGCACCGAGCTGATATCAGCGGCACCGTGGGCGCTGGCGGCGGCCATCGGCGCGGCGGTTCTGGTCGTCCGTCAGCCTGCGCTGCTGCTCGCAGGTGCGGGCATGGCAGTGGTGTGGACGGTGTCGCTGTGGCTGACCTGGCATGGTCGCGAGCGCGGCGTCGTGAACGACCTGCTCATGGTCGCACTGGCGGCCGCAGCGCCCTGGCTGATGTGGTTCAGCGGTGCGGATCCGTCGGAGGCTGTGCCGTCAGGCATCGCGCTGGCCTGCGCGGTGACGGCTCTGTTCTTCACCGGATCCGTCCTGCACGTCAAGAGCCTCATCCGCGAGGCGGATGATCGCCGTTGGCATGCCGCATCGATCGGCTATCACGTGGCGGCGCTCGCCCTGGCAGCGTGGCTCGGGCTCTGGCTCCTGCTGCCGTTCGGGGTGGCCCTGGTGAGGACCGTCGTCATGCGACCGCCGCTGCGGCCCGCGGTGATCGGGGCAGTGGAGATCGTCACCAGCGTGCTCCTGATGGTCGGCACGCTTCTGGCAGCGGGGGCGTGACCGGCTGACGCCTCGCCGCTCTTGTGGTCCTTCGGCTGACGCCTCGCCGCTCTTGTGGTCCTTCGGCTGACGCCTCAGTCCATGTTGACGAGCTCTTCAACCTCGTCCCGCGTCGGCAGCGACGGCACGGCTCCGGCCCTGGTCGCCGCCAGCGCACCGGCAGCGCTGCCCCAGCGCAGGGCCTCGGTCAGGCTCTTGCCCTCGGCCAGGGCTGCGGAGACGACACCACAGAACGCATCACCCGCGGCGACGGTGTCGATGGCCCGGATGGCGAACGATCCGGCCGAGCCGCTCTTGGTCAGGGTCGACCACACCGAGCCCTGGGCGCCGCGGGTGACGATGACCGTGCCGACACCGCGCTCGGCCAGCATGCGGGCCGAGCGGGTCGCATCGGCCGCGGTGCGGGTCTCGTGGCCGGTGATGAGCTCGATCTCGTGCTCGTTGGGGATCGCGATGTCGACGAGCCGGTAGAGGGCATCCGGGTAGTCCTGCACGGGCGAGGGGTTCAGCACGGTGCGGGCTCCGCGCGCGCGGCCCACCTCCATGGCCGCCATGACCGCGTCGGCCGGCACCTCACCCTGGGTGAGGATCGTGCCGATGTCCGGGATCGCGCCCAGCGCCTCGCGCACCTGATCGGCGTTGACGGTGGCGTTGGCGCCGGGGATGACGATGATCCGGTTGGCGCCGTCGCGATCCACCTCGATCACGGCCGTGCCCGCCAGGCCGTCGACCCGGGAGATCTGGGAGTCATCGATGCCCTCGTCCTCCACGACACGGAGGAGGAAGTCACCGGCGCTGTCGGCACTGACCGAGCCGACCATGGTCACCGGGGCACCCACGCGGGCCGCTGCCACGGCCTGGTTCAGGCCCTTGCCACCGGCGTGGCGCTCCAGGGAGTCACCGAACACGGTCTCACCCGGCAGCGGCATCCGCTGCAGGCCGACCACGAGATCCTGGTTCAGGCTTCCGACGACGACGACGCGATTGCTCATGGCGCCCAGTATTGCGTCGTCGCCGGCGGTACGGTCACGGATACCCCATTCGATGGATCGGCTTCTCTGGAGGCGGCAATGGCCCAGCGCAACCCCCTTGGCGTGCACGCACTCGTCTGGACCGGCGGATGGTCCCCGGAAGACGCAGAGCTCGCCATCTCATCAACGGCCAAGGCTGGTTTCGACCTCATCGAGATCCCCGCTCTCGACCCCGACCGCATCGACATCGCAGACACCAGGGCCCGACTCGACGCCCACGGCCTGCAGGCCGGTGTCTCGCTCGGACTGGCCCCGGACACCGACATCAACTCCGAAGATCCAGTCCTCATTGAGGCCGGACGCCAGACGCTCATGAACGCTCTGGCCGTCGCTCGGGGAGTCCAGGCCCCCTACCTCGGCGGTGTCATCTTCAGCGCCATGGCCAAGTACCTCCACCCGACCACCGAGGCGTCGCGCCGAAACAGTGCGGCCGTCATCAAGGAGCTCGCTCAGGAGGCGGCCAAGGACGACATCACCGTCGGCCTGGAGTTCGTCAACCGCTACGAGAGCAACCTGCTCAACACCGTGCAGCAGACCCTCGACTACATGGACCTCGTCGATGAACCCAACGTCGTCGTTCACGCGGACGTGTACCACATGAACATCGAGGAGAACGGGTTCCGTGAGCCGCTGCTGCTGTGCGGTGATCGCCTCGGCTACGTCCACATCGGCGAGTCCAACCGCGGCTACCTCGGTCAGGGCACCATCGACTTCGACGAGGTGTTCGGCGCTCTGGTCGAGATCGACTACACCGGAACGATCACGTTCGAGTCCTTCTCCTCCGCGGTGGTCGACCCGCAGTTCTCCCGCTCGCTGGCGATCTGGCGAGATCTGTGGACCGACGGCATGGATCTCGCCACCCATGCGCGGGCCTTCATCGCCGACGGCATGGACCGTGCACGGGCCCAGCAGGCTGGGTAGGCTCGCGACCTCCGGTTGACGCATCAAGGCAAGGGGAGCACGTGGCGCGACTCGGCATCGACCTCGGCACCGGCTCGGTCAAGGCGGCGGTCGTCGGTGACGACGGAACGATCCTGGCGAAGGTCAGCCGCCCCTACGCCGTCACCGCCCCGCACTCGGGGTGGGCCGAAAGCGATCCGGCCGAGTGGCTGGAGGCCACCCTCGACGTGACCCGTCGGGTGCTCGCGGAGTCCGGCGAGCAGGTCTCGTCCGTGGGCTTCTCCGGTCAGATGCACGGCGTCGTGCTGACCGACCGCGATCTGCGACCGCTGCGGCCGGCCATCCTGTGGGCGGACACCCGCAGTGCCGAGCAGGCCCGCGAGATGGCAGCCGAGCTGGGCACAGAGGCGCTGAGCCGCCTCGGGTCGCCCGCAGTGCCCGGGTTCGCGGCGACGACCCTGGCCTGGCTGGGTGCCCACGAGCCCGGCGTCCGGCGAGCTGCCGCGTACGCGCTCCAGCCCAAGGACTGGCTGCGGGCGGCCTTGGGCGGTGAGGTGCTCACCGAGCCGAGCGATGCCTCGGGCACCCTGCTGTTCGACGTCGCCGCCGGAGACTGGTCCCCGGAGGCGGTGGCCTGGACGGGCATCGACGGCGCGCTGCTGCCGGCCGTGGCAGCGTCCCAGTCCTCGGCAGGAGTCATCCGGATCGACGGTCAGGAGATCCCCGCGGCCGTCGGCGGAGCGGACACCGCGTGTGTCATCTCCGGACTGGGCCTTCGGCCGGGCGACGGCTTCGTCGCCGTCGGCAGCGGATCCCAGACGGTCAGCGTCATGGGCGAGCCGGTCCTCGACGCGACCCTGCGCACCCACACCTTCTCCGTCGCCGGCGCCCCGCGCGCGGGCTGGTACCGCATCGGCGCCGTGCAGAACGCAGGTCTCGCGCTGACCCCGGCTCTGGCGATGCTCGAGGCGACGATCGACGAGGCGTCCGCCGCCCTGGCCGAGGGTGTGCGCCCGGACGACCCGATCTTCATCCCTTACCTCGCCGGAGAGCGCACGCCGTTCATGGACCCGACGCTGCGCGGCGCGTGGCGCGGGCTGTCGCTGTCGACGGACCGCGCGGCGATGCTGCGCAGCGTCCTCGAGGGTGTCGCCCAGGCCGTCGCGCTCGGCGTCCGGGCAGTCGTCGACTCCGGAGCCCCGCTCCCCGAGGTCGTCCCCCTCGTCGGCGGGGGCACCTACAACCCGGACTTCCGGCAGCTGCTGGCCGACGCCACGGGTGTCTCGCTGGCGGCGATGGACGCACCCGACGCGGCCGTGATCGGTGCGGCACTGCTCGGGGCCGGCATTCCGGTGAACCCGACGCCGGCCACGTGGTCGGCGCAGGTCGACCCTCGACCGGAGGCCGCCGCCATGCTGGCCGAGCGCCGCGCCATGATGGTCGCCGACATCACCCGGGGATGAGCAGCGTGCGGAGCACCCCAGACGAGAGAAGGCAGAAGGACTCATGAGAATCGCCATCGGATCAGATCACGCGGGCTTCGCGCTGAAGGAGACGCTGCGGATCTGGCTCGCCGAACAGGGCAATGACGTCGCCGATCTCGGCACCCACACCGAGGAGCGCTGCGACTATCCGAAGTTCGGTGCGTTGGTGGGCGAGGCCGTCGCCCGCGGTGACGCCGAGCTCGGCGTGGTGGTCTGCGGAAGCGGTCAGGGCATCTGCATGGCGGCCAACAAGGTTCCCGGTGTGCGCGGCGGTGTCATCCGCGATGTGCAGGACGCCGAGATGACCCGGCGGCACAACGATGCCAACGTCGCGTGCTTCGGTGAGCGCTTCACCGAGCCCGATGTCGCCCTTGCTGCCCTGAAGGTGTTCCTGGAGACCCCCTTCGACGGCGGACGTCATCAGAACCGGGTCGATCAGCTCGCCGAGCTGGACTCGGGACGACTCGCCTGATGATCGGAAAGGGAACCGGCAGCCTCTAGGCTTGCGTCCTAGTGGCTACCAGTCCGCTGACCGGCTCCACGCCGGAACCCACCCACAAGGAGACCTGAATGATCCGCATGCGCACCGCAGCCGCCATCGGCGCTGCCGCCATCATGAGCGTCGGCGTCCTCGCCGGCTGCTCGTCCGATGACTCCGGCGACGCCGCCGCCGACTCGGGCGACTCGACCCAGATGCTTCCGCCGGTGATCATCGCCGAGGGCGACACTTCCGCCTCCTGCGGCGTCGGCGACTACCTCGACATCCTCGTGCCCGAGGGCGAGCTGGCCGGCACCACGGTCGACTCCAGCGACGCCGGTGTCGTCGAGGTGACCCAGGCCAAGGAGGAGGACGGCGCGATGTTCAACCCCGGCGGCCAGTGCATGTCAGCCGGCTCCGCGACCGTCACCGTGACGAGCCCCGACGGCTCGACGCGTGACATCGCGATGACCGTCACCGAGTAGCACCAGCACGACCGTCCACGGGCGGCCACACGGAACCTCGTTCCGGTGGCCGCCCGTGTCGTGTCTGGCCTCTCGTGGAATCCTTCGACCATGCCCCTGGTCGCCATCGCCACGTGCCGCGAGTTCCCCGACCTCGACCACGAGGATCAGCTGCTCATCCCTGCCCTCGCTGAACTGCGCATCGACGCTGTGCCGGCGGTGTGGACCGACGAGGCGATCAACTGGTCGGCCTTCGACCTCGTCGTCATCCGTGAGACCTGGGACTACGCCGAGCATCGCGAGGAGTTCCTCGAGTGGGCGCGCGTCGTCAGTGAGGTGAGCGTGCTGGCGAACCGCGTGGAGCTCGTGGAGTGGAACACCGACAAGCGGTACCTCGCCGAGCTCGCCGAGGCCGGGGTGCCCGTCGTCTCGACGCGCTTCCTCGCTCCCGGCGACGATGCCGCTGACTGGCGCCCGAACCTCTCGTCAGCGGAGGTCGTGGTGAAGCCCGCCGTCTCCTGCGGCTCGCGCGACACCCTGCGCCACTCGGCGGAGGAGGACGTCGACGCGATCGTCGCGCACGTCCAGCGACTGCTGGACGAGGGGCGCCACGTGATGGTGCAGCCCTACCTCGAGGCGGTCGACACCGCCGGTGAGACGGCGCTGATCTTCCTCGACGGCATCTACTCCCACAGCATCCGCAAGGGGCCCCTGCTGGCACGCGGACTCGAGGGGGAGAAGGTCAACGGCCTGTTCGTGCAGGAGCAGATCGACCCGCGTGAGCCGAGCGTCGAGGAGATGCAGGTCGCCGAGCGCGTGATGGCGGCGATCCCGACCCCGCCACCGCTGTATGCCCGAGTGGACCTCATCCCCGACGCCGAGGGTGCACCGACCCTGCTCGAGCTCGAACTGACCGAGCCGTCGCTGTTCCTGTCGTTCAACCCGCTGGCCCCCGGGCGCCTCGCGGCGGCGATCGCCGCCCGGATTCCTGCGTAGCCAGCCGACCGGCTGGTTACGGTGTCTCCATGACTGACGACGACCTGCGCGCAGGCGACGAGGACCGCGACCGCACGTCCGCCACGCTGCGCGAGGCCTACGCCGAGGGCCGACTGGACCACGACGAGTTCCAGGGGCGTCTGGATCGCGCGCAGCAGGCCAAGACCTATGGCGAACTCGCTGAACTGACCCGGGATCTGCCGTCGACCGTGCCCGCTGCCCCGGTACCCATGCCGGACCCGGCCGTCGTCACGTCAGCCCGTGAGCGCGATCGACGCAAGGGCCTTCGTGCCGCGTGGGCCTCGTGGCTCGGCGTCAGCGTGATGGTCAACATCATCTGGTTCGCGAGCTGGATGGGCGACGGATCAGCGCCGTACTACTGGCCGATCTGGGTGATGGGCCCGTGGGGCGGCGCCATGATCATCGCGTCCCTCGCCGGCGGCAAGGACGACTAGCCCGTCGAACAGCGAAACCTGCAGATACCGTCACAAGATCGAGCAGGAGTGACGGTACCTGCAGGTTTCGGTGAGGGTGAGAGCTACAGCTTCTCGAGCACGCACTCGGCGGTGCTGTTCAGCACCGAGAGGCCGTCATCCTCGAGCATGAGGTCCTGCACGACGCCGTCCTGCAGCACCATCGCGTAGCGCTGCGAGCGGCGGCCGAGGCCGGCCCCGGGGATCTGGACCTCCAGGCCGGTGGCCTCGGTGAAGGCGGCGTCGCCGTCGGCGATCATCGTGATGGAGTCGTTGACGCCGTGCGCCTCTCCCCACGCGTCCATGACGAAGGTGTCATTCACCGATATGCACGCGATGCGGTCCACACCCTTGCCGGCGATGGCGTCGGCCTGCTGGGCGTAGCCGGGCAGGTGCACCTTGGAGCAGCCGGGCGTGAAGGCGCCGGGCACGGCGAAGAGGACGACCTTGCCGCTGCCGAGCAGCTCGTGCGAGGTGGTCGCGGTGGGGGCGCCGTCGACCATGACGGACACCGGGACGTCGGGGATCTGCTGACCGATCTCAATAGGCATGCGCGCACGCTAGCCGCGATCTGATCACTCCGCTCGTCGAGGGGTAGGTGACCTTGGTCCCTGCCGACACGGGTCGTTCGGGCGACGGGCCGGTCCTCGCGCCGATCGACAATGGACGGACACCTGCGACGAGGGAGGCTTCCCCATGGCCCACTACCGCATGCCCCTGCTGGAGGAGACCGGCTACGCCGTCCTCGACCCTTACGGCGGGGTGATCGATCCGGCGGAGTGGCTCGATCTGGAGTACGTCGACTGGAAGTCCTCCGGTGACACCCGCTTCGCCCCACTGGCCAGCGCCAACGGCGACATCGAGTGCAACGCCTTCTGGCACTTCGACCCCCCGCGACCGGACAAGGCGGGCGTGTGGATCGATTCCCAGGTCGCCAAGGCGCCCACCCTCGTCGACCGGGTGCGCGAGGTCGATGCGAACGTCGGCCGATGCCGCATCATCGAGCTGCAGCCGAACTCGTACGCCGACGCGCTGTACAACTCGCACCTGGACGACAACAACCGGCGCAATCCGGAGGACGAGGGGTGGGTGATCCGCTCCTTCATGCAGCTGACCGACAACCCCGACTCGTACATGATCCTGCGCGAGGACATCGATGATCCGAGCACCGAGACCCGCATCGCCCTGCCGGCCGGAGCCCAGCTGATCGTCGACTCCGAGCGCATGTGGCACTCGGTGTGGCATGTCGACGACCAGCCGCGGTACTGCCTGATCAACTCCTTCGAGTCGGGCCCGGCCCTGGAGAAGTGGATCTTCGAGCGGAACCCGGTGACGCGGGTGGACTCTCCCGCCCTGCATGAGCGCTTCGCGCGGGAGTCCGAGGAAGAGGCGCAGGCCCGGCGAACGGCCCGCACGGAGTACTACGGCTACGACCCCTCACGCGTGTATTCCGAGGCCTGATCGGTCAGGAACCGTCAACTCCCGGCAGATCCTCGCCGCAGTAGGCGCCGTGCCCTAGCGTCGGACCATGTCGAGTCAGCAGCGCACACCGGAGTCGGTCTTCGGGCAGCGCCGCCCCACGCGGGAGGAACGGCACGCCCGCGGGCGGGAGATCCGGGAGCAGGTGCCGCTCGCATCACTGGCGACGGTGCCGCAGGCCGCTGACCGCGGAGCACCCCTGGACATCCTGCATGCGCAGGACGCCGACCGTGATGAGGAGTTGGTGCCGCTGCGCTACGAGCGGATGGCCGCCGATCCCTTTGCCTTCCTGCGCGGGTCCGCTGCCGTCATGGCGGCCGACCTCCACCTGCTGCCCACCAGCGGCATCAGTGTGCAGCTGTGCGGTGATGCGCACGTGGCGAACTTCGGGCTCTTCGCCTCCGCGGAGCGCACTCAGGTGTTCGACGTCAACGACTTCGACGAGACCCTGCCCGGCCCGTTCGACTGGGACGTGCGTCGACTGGCCGCCAGTGCGGCGGTGGCGGCACTGGTGGCCGGGCACGGTGACAAGGCAGCACGGCGGGCGGCGAAGGAGGCCGGCTGGCGCTATCGCGATGCGATGGCGCAGCTCAGCCGGATG
Organism: Actinomycetes bacterium; assembly: GCA_030425745.1. Lineage (GTDB taxonomy): Bacteria > Actinomycetota > Actinomycetes > S36-B12 > S36-B12 > UBA10649. The sequence continues at coordinate 289 of JAUHZW010000021.1, read as the reverse complement.
TCGACCCTGGACGCCTGGTTCGTCACCCTCGACCTCGATTCCCTCACCACCGCACTTGAGGGGTCACCCATCGAGGACGAGCTCACCCGGCAGGGGCGCAAGGCCGAGAAGCGCACGGGGGATGCGGCTGCAGCGAAGCTCACGGAGGTCGTCGACGGGAAGCGTCGGTTCCGCTCGGACCCCCCGCTGCTGGTGCCCCTGGCCGAGGACGATGCCGAGGGAACGCTGCATCGCCTGGCGCCCGTGTACGAGCAGTACCTCGCGACGCTGGAGCCCGACCGCGCTGCCC
>JAUHZW010000301.1 GCA_030425745.1 Actinomycetes bacterium | reverse complement strand
GGCCAGATTGCGCAGTCGTGCTCCGTGCCCTGCGACCCGGCGCTGTTTCCATGGACCCCTGTGGTCGGCACGAGTGCCGCCACTCCCCTCACAGCCATCGGCATCGCCAATGTCAATGCCACTCTCACGGCGCAGGGACTCCCCCCGATCGTCAACGACGGTGGCGCTATGGACGTGCACTCGATCGTGTATGACACCCGCAACGCCTCGGCGTTCACCGATGTGGTCGACGGCTCCAACGACATTCATGGCCTTGGCGGCTACACCGCCCTCACCGGGTACGACATGGTCACAGGCATGGGCGTGCCGAACTTCGCGGTGTTGTCACGAATCCTCATCGAACGCCTCACCCAGTCACCAGGTGGAGGAGGAGGAGGAGGCTCGACAAGTCCCTCAGCACCCAGCACCTCCGATGCCGCAGTCGGCGAACCGCTGGCTCCCGAGACTCCGACGGCCGTGCCCGATCCCATCGCGCCGGTCGTCGTGCCGACGGTGTTCTCTCCCGGGCCCGGCGTCCGGGTCTCCACCGGCCCGCTGACCAGCGCGACCACACGCGTCGTGGCCCCCCGCGCGACGACTCGAAAGGTGCAGCGCGCTCCGCGGCTGGAGATCCCTCGCCGCACGTGGCGGGTGCCCGTGCTCAAGGTGCGCGGGGATTCTCGCGAGTACGCCGTGCAGATCCGCATCGACCGAGAGTGGAAGCCCCTGTCAGTCGAGACCTCGAACCGACGCGGACGCGTGGTGCTTCCGTCCCTACGTATTACCAAGGTCGGCGCCTACCGCCTGCGCTTGATCGATGCGAGCGGGACGACCACGTTCGCAGTGCTGAAGGTCATCCGCCGCTGACGCTGATCTCCGCTCGGGCGACGAGTGCTGCTGCGGCCTCATCCAGGTCGCAGGTGTCCAGCCATCCGTCGGGCAGCGCCGGGCGACGATTTCCGGAGGTACGGCCCCGCGGCCCCTCGCCGACCTCGGTGTTGAACGGCTGATCCGGATCGATCTGGGCGAGCAGGACTGCCGCACGTGCTGTCGCACACTGAAGCCCTTGAGATACCAGGCCATGTGCTTGCGAATATCGCGACAGCCCTTGTCCTCACCATGGTCATCGACCAGAAGTTGCGCGTGGCGGCGCAGGGTGGCGAGAACGGTCCCGAGCTCGGGATCGGCGGGGATCTCCCGACCCTCGAACGCGGCGGCAAGCTGACCGAAGAGCCAGGGTCGCCCGAGGCATCCACGACCGACGACGACACCGTCGGCTCCGGTCTGCTCCACCATGCGCATGGCATCGTGAGCGGTCCAGATGTCGCCGTTGCCCAGCACGGCCGTATCGGTGCTCGCGAGTTCCTCCTTCAGGCACCGGATCGACTCCCAGTCCGCCTGCCCTGCGTACATCTGGGTCGCTGTGCGCCCGTGCAGGGTGACCCAGACCGCCCCCTCCTCGGCGGCGGCTCGGCCGGCGTCGAGATAGGTCAGATGGTCGTCGTCGATGCCCTTGCGCATCTTGACGGACACCGGCACCCGCCCGTTCGCCGCCTCGATCGCCGCCCCGACGATGCTGCGGAACAGGTCCCGCTTCCAGGGCAGTGCACTGCCGCCGCCCTTCCGGGTGACCTTGGGCACCGGGCAGCCGAAGTTGAGGTCGATGTGGTCGGCGCGATCCTCGTCGAGCAGCATGCGCACCGCTGCCGCCACCGTTCCGGGGGCCACGGCGTAGAGCTGGACGGCGCGAGGATCCTCGTCCGGGCCGAAGGTGACGAGATCCAAGGACTCCTCACTGCGCTCGACCAGTGCTCGCGACGTCACCATCTCCGAGACATACATCCCCACGCCCTCGGCCCCCGATGCCCGCGCCGACTCGCGGCACAGCCGCCGGAAGGCCCGGTTGGTGATGCCCGCCATGGGGGCGAGCACGACCGGCGGGGAGAACGAGATGGCCATTGCACGATTCTCCCACCCCGCGGATGCGGCAGAATCCCCCCGGAGCCGACACCGCGTCGGCAAGAACGGGAGCACTGTGACCACCACACCGGAGCACGAGACCGGAGCGACCCTGAGCGGCGGTCGCCGCTGGGCGGCGCTGGTGTTCCTCGCCCTCGGCGTGGCGATGATCATCCTCGACGCCACTGTCGTCAACGTCGCGATCCCGACGATGGTGAAGGACCTCTCCCTCACCACTGCCGATGCCGAATGGGTGAGCGCCGCCTACTCCCTGACGTTCGCCTCGCTGCTCATCCTCTGGGGCCGCATCTCCGACCGGTACGGCCGACGACTCATGTTCGTCCTCGGCATCGTGGTGTTCGTCGTCGCCAGCGTCCTCGTGGCGATGTCGGACGACGCCGCGACCCTGATCGCCGCCCGAGCCCTGCAGGGCATCGGCGGGGCGATGATCCTGCCGTCGTCCCTGTCGGTCATCAACGCGGTGTTCACCGGGAAGTCGCGCGCGGTCGCCTTCGCCGTCT
>JAUHZW010000020.1 GCA_030425745.1 Actinomycetes bacterium | reverse complement strand
CGAGGGGGAGGTGGGCGTCGGCAAGACCGAGCTCGCCCGCACCCTCGCTGAGATGCTCGGCCGCGACCTCATCCGCCTGCAGTGCTACGAGGGCATCGACACCCACCACGCCCTCTACGAGTGGGATTACGCGCGGCAGATGCTTCACGTGCGGGCCCTGAGCCAGGCCGAGCTCGCGTCGAATGACGACGACCTGTTCAGCGACCGCTTCCTCGTCGAACGGCCGCTCTTGCAGGCGGTCCGTTCCGGTGATCAGTGCGTCCTCCTGATCGACGAGATCGACCGCGCCGACGACGAGTTCGAAGCCTTCCTGCTCGAGCTGCTCGCCGAGTTCCAGGTGACGATCCCGGAGATGGGCACCGTCAAGGCCCCGTCGCGCCCCATCGTGATCCTCACCTCGAACCGCACCCGCGAGCTCCACGACGCCCTCAAGCGTCGCTGCCTGTACACATGGATCGGCTTCCCGGCCCCCGAGCGCGAGGTCGACATCGTGCGCTCGCGCCTGCCCCAGGTAAGCGTCGCCCTCGCCGATCAGGTCGTCGCAGCGGTCAACCGTCTGCGCGACATGGAGCTGGAGAAGATGCCCGGCGTCGCCGAGACCATCGACTGGACCACCAGCTTGGACGCCCTCGGCGCTCAGGCCCTGACCGAGGAGGTCGCTCTCGACACCCTCGGCGCCGTGATCAAGGATCGCGACGATCTCGAGTACACGGCGAAGAGCATCCAGGATGTCGTCAGCTGACGAGGTCGACGCACTCTTCGTCGGATTCGGCGATGCCCTGCGTCAGGCTGGCCTGCCCGTCGGTACGGATGACGTCCTCACCTTCTGCTCGGGGATGACCCACCTCAGCGTCTCCGACCTGCTCGACGTCTACTGGGCCGGTCGGGCCTGCTTCGTGCGCCGTCGCGAGCACTTCCCGATCTACAAGACGGTGTTCCGCGAGTACTTCCTCGGCGAGGACCTCACCGGACCCGACGAGGTCAAGAAGATGATGCGCTCGTCCTCCAACGCGGGCGCCACGCTGGAGATCCCCAATACCGAGGAGGGTCTTCCAGGGGAGATCAACCCCGAGGAGGTCAAGCTCGGGTACGTCGCCAGTGTCAACGAGGTGTACCGGCACAAGGAGTTCGCCCAGTGCTCTGACGTGGAGATGCGCCAGCTCCGGCGCATGATCTCGCGCATGCGCGTCACGCCTCCCAAGCGCCGCACTCATCGCATGACACGCACCCGCCGCCGTTCGCAGCTGGACATGCGACGCATGGTGCGCGACTCCATGCGCAATCTCGGTGAGCCGAGGGACCTTCGCTACCGAACCCGCAAGGAGAAGCTGCGGCCGCTCATCCTCATTCTCGATGTATCCGGGTCCATGGCGGACTACTCCCGCAACCTGCTGCAGTTCGCGTACTCCGCCCGGCGTGCCAACGCGAAGGTGGATGTCTACTGCTTCGGCACGAGGCTCACGCGCATCACCCGACAGTTGGATCGCCGGAGTCCCGACGATGCGATGAAGACAGCCGGCGAGGCGGTGTTCGACTGGGACGGCGGCACCCGCATCGGTGACTCCCTGCGCGAGTACACGCGTACGGCCCGCCGCTCTCGACTCGGCCGTGGCGGCATCGTCGTCGTCTGCTCCGACGGGCTCGACCGTGGTGAGCCGCAGGCGCTCGTGGAGGCGATGGAGAGTCTGTCTCGCATCGCGCACCGCGTCATTTGGGTGAACCCGCATCGAGGTGATGTCGAGGTGTACGTCCCCGCCTCCCTCGGCATGATCGTCGCCGACCCCTACATCGACGAAGTGCACTCCGGGCACAACCTCGCTAGCCTCGAGAAGCTCGCCAACCGACTCGCGAAAGTGGGATGAGACATGAGATACAGCATCTCGCTGCAGGCTGAGGGTGACCGGGAGATGACCCTCGACGAGATCGTCGAGCTGGCCGACGCCGTTGCACCCTTGGAGGGCATCGCCTCCGGCATGGGCACGATGGGCTACGGCGCGCAGATCGTGGTCGAGGCGGAGAATTCCGACATCGCCGTCGAGGTCGCCCTGGAACGCTTCAACGAGGCCGTGGCGCGCACGTCTCTCCCGCCGTGGCCCGTGGTCCGCGCGGAGTCCCTCGCGGAGGATGACGACTACGCCGAGCTCGAGGATCAGATCCCGTGATTCGCTTGGGGAGCCTGGCCGGCTATGCCTTCGAAGGCCCGCGCGCGCTGGCCGGTTGGACCCCCTCCGCGGTGCCCGCCGTGTACGCGATCATGGCGAAGGACAATCCCGACCGTCCGCAGGAGATGTCGGTCATCTATGTCGGACATTCCGACGACCTCTCCAGCGAGGGGTTCCCGTTCAAGCACCCGCGATCTGCCGCATGGATCAAGCGCGCCGGCGGCAAGTACAACCTGCACGCCTGCTGGCTCGAGGTGCCCGGCGGAACCCGCGCACACCGGGAGCAGATCTCCCAGGAGCTGCTCGCCGTGTATGCGCCCACGTGCAACACCGAGAAGTACGACAACGCCTGGAAGGCCGAGTGGATCGGCGACTACAGCACGCCGGTCACCGATGCGCTGACCACGAAGCGCAACCTCACCTGACGCAGCGAAAGGCGCGTTGTGCACGCGACTCGCCGGAGCGAGGCGTGCACAACGCGCCAGTCAAGGACCTACTGCTCGGGGATCGCGACCCCGACACTCTCCATGAACCGTGAACGGCGAACACCCATCGCGGGGCGGTTCACGCCGTCGTGCTCATGCTCCTCGCGGTTGAACGTGGCACCGACGACGATGCCCTCGCCCATGCCGTAGAGCAGCGGGAGTGCGCCGGCCACGACGCGGCCGGTGGTGTTGATCGAGGTCAGGCCCGGCTCGATCTTCTCGGCATCGTCCTTGATGTCCCAGACCAGATCAGCGGAGTCCTCGAGGTTGCCGGCGACCTTCTTCAGTTGATTGCCGACGATGTAGAGGTAGATCGCCAGGCCCGCGATGAGCGCGACGATATTGATGACAGACCACAACGCGAGACCACTCATGAGCGCACCTTGTCCAGAACTCGTCCGAGGAACAGATGATGTTCGAGGCCCTCCGCCAGGACGGCCTCCACGCCACCGGCGGTGGTGGTGATGAGCGCGGTGTCCTCAGTGTTGGACTTCGTGGCCTCGAGCGTGGACTTGATGGCAGCCACGCGACCATGGATCCGGTTGACGAAGATCACCAGCACGGTCAGCAGCGCCGCAACGGCGACGACCACGACCGAGCCGAGGATGTTCGCCCACATCCACAGGTTCTCCACTTGTGCATCCATGTCAGCCTCCCAGCCTCTCGCGACCACGCTTCAGACCGGCGATGACGGCCAGGGCGGATTCGATGGTGTTGTTCAGTTGCTTCAGTCCAGCGGTGTTCGTCTCGGCCTGCTGCAGGCCGGAGAGGATGCTGCCGGCCTGGTTCCCGATCCGCCATGCGAGGACGAGGATCGTCACGACGAGCGCCACGACGACGAGCACGACGGCGAGGCCGATGAGGTAACCGATCAGCCACCCCTCATGTCCGGTGAAATCCATGCTGCCCTCCCTAGATCGTGTCCGCGAAGGCCCGGACGGGGGCCAGGCTGGCGTTGACGGACGCGACGGTCGACGGCACCGTGGCCGTCTTGTCGACGATGACCTGCACGCCGCCATCGAGGGCGCTGAGGGTCTTGGACGTGTTGGCGAGATGGATGATCGTGCGCGACAGGGCGAGGGCCGCGGCCGCGATGATCACCGCCCCGACGACGAGCGTGAAAATGGCTTCAGCTGGCATTGCGATCTCCTAACCCAGCAGCTTCGAGACGGGACCGGCGTAGCGCACCGCGCCGTTGGCGACTTCCTTGATGACGTCATCGGTGGTCTCCAGCAGCGCCGGAGCGGTGTCCAGTTCACCGATGAGGGCCACGCCACCGTCGAGTGCATCCTGAGACGCACCGCGGATGCGTTCGAGAGCGCCGAGCAGCGTGTTCAGCAGCGCCACCAGCACGGGCACGATCACGACGACCAGGATGATGTTCCCGATCCACCAGAGGTTCATGTTCGACCTTCCGTCTCTACCGGCTCGGTGCCGGCTGGTAGGGCATGAAGAAGCGGGAGAGCACACGCTTGGTGGCCTTCCAGAACGCGGTGAGGCCGATGGCGATGCCACTCGCCGCCTCGGGTGCTCCGATCGCGTACGGGTCGCGGCCCTCGGCGATGGCCGTCATCCGGAGCTTCATCGAGTTGGCCGTCTGCTGGATGAGAACGCTCGTGACATCGACGACGAGGCCGCGACCGTACTGCGCCGCCGCACCGGTGATCGTCAGGTCGATGTCGAGGGTGACATCCGTGGAGGCTCCGCCGAGCGGCTTGAGCGTGATCTTCATGATCATGGCCGCCGAACCACGGCCCTTCTTGTCAGCGCCGGCCGCGTCGAGGACGAGCACCTTCTTCGCCTCGTCACGGCTCTCGATCTTCACCGAGCCGGTGAACTCGAGCTTGACCGGACCGGCCGAGATGATGACATCGCCCTCGTACTGGTCGTCGCCCACCTCATTGGTGAGGTCGGCACCCGGGATGCACGCCGCCACCAGCGGGATGTCGTCGAAGAACTTCCAGACCTGGTCGACCGGCTGGTCGATCTGGAATGACTGGTTGATCAGCATGGAACCTCCCGTGGGATGAAGGCTTCGGGATCCTTCTCGAATGCCTTTCTGCACCCGGGGGCGCAGAAGTAATAGGTGGTGCCCTCGTACTCGAACGGGCGGTTGGCCGGCACGGCCTCGACCGTCATGTGACAGACGAGGTCCTCGACCTGCTCGGGCTCGAGCATGGGGAGCATGGTGCGCTCCTGCGCCTTGAGTGCACCGTCAGCCTTCAGCTTCACCAGCTCCGCGAGGATCGACACCGCGATCTCCCGGTGGTTGGTGTGACCGAGGTCCAGACCGATGGGCACCTGGATGCGATCCAGCCGGGCCTGCGAGATCCCGTTGTCGGCCAGGAAGCCCTTGACCGACTGACCACGCTTGGCCGAGGCGACGAGCCCGAGGAAGGTGGGCTCACCCTGCAGGGCGACCTCCAGCGCATCCTCGTCACCGTGACCCTGAGTGGCGACGATGACGGCGGTGGACGGAGTGATCTGCGCCGAGGAGAACTCCTCGTGGCTCACCAGTTCCGACCTCCAGCCGACATCCCGCACCAGGTCGACGAGGGTCATCGCCATCGGGGATCGCCCGACGACGAGCACGTGCGGCGACGCGGCCACGGGCTCGATGAAGATCTGCAGCGCACCGTCGCTCTGGCAGGAGATCGGCACCGTCATGACGCCCTCGGGGACGTGCATGTCGGCGAAGTCCTTCTCCTGCCCCAGCCACACCAGGGAGGCCTTGCCCTCCTTCAGGACGCGCTTGGCCTCCCGGATGAGCACCGGCTCCGCGCACGCGCCGCCGATCCAGCCGTAGAGGGTGCCGTCCTCGGTCACGATCGCCCGGGAGCCGTGGTGCCCGGACGACGGCGCCTGACGCCACACGACGGTGGCCATCGTGAAGGACTCGCCCTGGCGCACGAGTTCGACGGCGCGCGCCATGACGTCGACGCCTTCCATGGGGGTGTGTGAGGCCACGCCGCTACTCGACCTTCACCGGGGGCATGCCCGAGACGTCCTGTCCGGTCTGCAGCGCCTCGAACACGCGGTTCGGCTGCAGCGGCATGTCGACGTTGCGGACTCCGGTGTGCTCGATCGCGTTCATGACTGCATTCACGAAGGCCGCAGGACCGGCAACCGTGGCGCACTCACCGATGCCCTTGGCGCCGATCGGATGGTGCGGACACGGCGTGACGACCTCGTGGAGCTCGAAGCCCGGAGTCTCCCAGGCCGTGGGCAGCAGGTAGTCCATGTAGTTGGAGCCGATGCAGTTGCCCGACTCGTCGAAGGTGATGTACTGCATGTTCGCCATGGCGTAGGCCTCGGTGAGACCACCCATGACCTGCCCCTCGACGATCATCGGATTGATGCGGACGCCGCAGTCATCGACGGCGACGAACTTCAACACGTCCCACACACCCGTGGCCGGATCGACCTCGACCTTGCAGAAGTACGCGGCGAAGGGCCACGTGAGGTTCGGCGGGTCGTAGTAGGAGACGTTCTCCAGGCCGGGCTCCATGCCGTCAGGCATGTTGCTGTAGGCGGCGAGGGCGCAGTCCTGAATGGTGACGCCGCGGTCGTGGTTGCCGCGCACGTAGAACCGACCGAGCTCCCACTCGATGTCCTCCTCGGACACCTCGAGCAGATGCGCAGCGATCTTGCGCGCCTTCGCACGGACCTTGCGAGCGGCCATCGCGACCGCAGCACCGGCGACCGGGGTCGAACGGGAGGCGTAGGTGCCCATGCCGAACGGAGCGGTGTCGGTGTCGCCCTCCTCGACGACGATGTCGTCGGCCGGGATGCCGAGCTCGTGCGCGACGATCTGCGCCCACGTCGTCTCGTGACCCTGGCCCTGCGTCTTCGCGCCGGTGCGCAGGATCGCCTTGCCGGTCATGTGGACCCGCAGCTCGGCGGAGTCGAACATCTTGATGCCGAGGATGTCGTACTCGCGGCTGTTGCCGGCACCCAGCGGCTCGGTCATCGTGGAGATGCCCAGGCCCAGCAGGCGTCCACGCTTGCGCGCCTCCTCCTGCTCCTCCTTGAAGGTGTCGTAGCCGATGGCCTCCATACCGACCTGCATGCACTTGTCGTACTGACCCGAGTCGGTGAGGAACCCGAACGCCGTGCGGTACGGGAACATGTCGTCCTTGACCAGGTTCACGCGACGGAATTCCGCCTGATCCATGCCGAGGTCATTGGCCGCGGCGTGCATCATGCGCTCCTGGAAGAACATCGCCTCAGTGACGCGGAACGAGCATCGGTAGGCGACGCCGCCCGGTGCCTTGTTCGTGTAGTAGCCGGTGCTGGTCAGGTGCGCCGCCGGCACGTCGTAGCAGGCGAACGTCGAGTGCATCAGGCCGATCTTGAACTTGGTCGGCTGGGCGTCGGCGTAGAAGGCACCGTGATCGGAGATCGTGTGCATCCGCATCCCGAGGATCTTGCCGTCCTTGCGCAGCGCCATCTGGCCCTGCAGGTAGACGTCGCGGCCGAAGCCGGTCGAGATGAGGTTGCCCGTCTTGTCCTCGATCCACTTGACCGGACGCTCCGTGAGGATCGAGGCCAGGATCGAGATGACGTAGCCGGGGTACACCGGAACCTTGTTGCCGAAGCCACCGCCCAGATCAGGCGAGATGATCCGGATCTGGTGCTCGGGAAGCTCCGCGACCATGGCCACGGCAGCGCGGATGATGTGCGGCGCCTGGGTGGTCATATAAACCGTGAGCTTGCCGGTGGAGCGGTCGTAGTCCGCGATCGAGCCGCACGGCTCGAGCGGCGACGGGTGTGACCGCGGGTAGTGCAGGTCGATGGTCGAGATGACGTCGGCCTCCTCGAAGGCCTTGTCAGTACCCGACTTGTCGCCGATCTCCCAGTCGAAGATCTTGTTGGTCGGCTGGTTCTCCTTGTCGTCCCGGATCAGCGGGGCGTCCGGAGACTGGGCCTGATCGGGGTTGACGATGACAGGCAGTGCCTCGTACTCGACGACGATCTTCGCGCAGGCGTCCTTGGCGATGTAGGGGTCATCGGCGATGACGGCCGCCACCTCCTGACCCTGGAAGCGCACCTTGTCGGTGGCGAGGACGGCCTGGGTGTCGTACGACAGCGTCGGCATCCACGCGAGGTTGCGGGCAGCCATCATCTCGCCGGTCAGGACGAGCCGCACGCCGGGGACCTCCCATGCGGCAGAGGTGTCGATGGACTTGATGCGCGCGTGGGCCACATCCGCACGGAGGATCTCCATGTGGAGCATGCCCGGCAGCACGACGTCATCGACGTACTTGCCCTTGCCGCGGATGAAGCGGTTGTCCTCTACGCGTCGGCGGCTGGCGCCCATGCCGCCGATCTTGATCTCGTCAACAGACATCAGGCCTCCTCGCCGTTCTCTGCGCGCATCTTCTCTGCGGCCCACAGGACCGACTTCACGATGTTCTGGTAGCCGGTGCAACGGCACAGGTTGCCGGAGAGCGCCCAGCGGACGTCGTCCTCAGTGGGGTTGGGGTTGCGCTCGAGCAGGGCCTTGGAGGCGAGCATCATGCCCGGGGTGCAGAACCCGCACTGCAGGCCGTGGCACTCCTTGAAGCCCTCCTGCACGGGGTGCAGCTCGCTGGCGGTGGCCATGCCCTCGACCGTCTCGACGTCATGCCCGTCGGCCTGGACCGCGAGCATCGTGCAGCTCTTGATCGGCCGACCGTCGAACAGGACGGTGCAGGCGCCGCAGTTTGTGGTGTCGCATCCGGTGTGCGTGCCCGTCAGCCCCAGGCCCTGGCGGAGCAGGTGCGCGAGGAGGAGTCGGGGCTCGATGTCCACGGTGCGCTGCTCGCCGTTCACCGTGATGGAAACGCGCCGGGTGGGGGTGTCGGCCCCCGGATCCGCGGCGACCTCGTTGTACAGGCTCGTCATCGTCAGGCTGCCTTCTGCTCGGAGTGGGCGATGTTGGACAGGATGCGCGACACGAAGGTCTTCACGATGTGTCGCTTGTAGTCGGCGGAACCGCGGTGGTCGGATCGCGGCTCGGCCATGGCGGCGACGGCGTCAGCGGCCGCCTCGATGTTCTCGGGGGTGAGCGTCTTGCCCTTCAGGGCACCGTTGATCGCATCGTTCGCGTCGATCGTGCGGCCACCGACTCCGGCGAGTGCGCAGCCGGCTCGGTGAACGGTGTCACCGTGCATGTCGAGGTTCACGGCGACGGACGCCGTGGCGAAGTCGCCGACGCGACGCTCGAGCTTGAGGTATCCGCCCTTGGCAGTGCCGGTGGCCGGCGGAATGACGGCCTCGACCGCGATCTCGTTGTAGGCGAGGGCATTGGTGAAGGGGCCGAGCACGAACTCGCGCACATCAATCGCGCGGCGGCCGTTGGGGCCCTGCGCGATGATCTGCCCTCCTGACGCGACCATGGTGGCCGCCCAGTCACCCTGCGGATCGGCGTGGCACACCGAGCCGACGAACGTGCCGCGGGTGCGGACGATCGGATCGGCGACGAGCTCGGCGGCGGCCGCGAGGGTGGGATGCGAGTCAGCGATCACTGTCGAGTACTCGAGGTCTTCGTGCCGCACGAGGGCCCCGATATGCAGCGTGCCGTCCTTGTCGAGCCAGTGCTCACCCAGACCGGGGATGTTGTTGATGTCGACCAGGGTGCCCGGAGCCGCGAAGCGGAGCTTCAGCATCGGGACGAGGCTCTGGCCGCCGGCGAGGATCTTGGCCTCGCCGCCACTGCGATCGAGGATCGCGATGGCCTCTGCAAGAGAGGTCGGGGCTTCGTAGGCGAAACGTGATGGATACATGGGGTTCCTCTCGGCTCTACGCCTGCGGGTCGCGGACCGCGACAGGCAGGGAGTCGGCATCGGGGTCGGGGCGGGGCTCCTGATGGGGCGGCCACGGACCCTGAACGGGCTGGCCGGCGACCTTCAGGAAGTCCATGAACTGCGGCCACGCCCAGACCGTCGGGCTGGCGCCCTCCTTGGGCGAGTTCTCGACGAGGGCGTAGAGGCGCGGCGAACCGCCCTCATGACCGGTGGATTCGACAGGCATCTGGGCCCCTTTCGACCGCTGCTGCACGCTTGCGATGTGACGACCGGCGCATAAGACACCCATCCGAGCGGGCCCGCAACCGGAAATGAACAACTTTTGGACAAGTCCCTCTAGCGGGGGACGAAATCGTGATCTTCAGTGTTCGTTAACAGGACACTCGGGAGCGACGGCGCGACGCTCGGCCGGACCAGTCGGCCGGCTACGGCAGCCGTCGGGCCGCGATGATCTGAGCGGCGATCGAGACGGCGATCTCAGCCGGACCCCCGGCCCCGATGTCCAGGCCTGCCGGTCCGTTCACCCGGGACAGGTCGGTGACGTCTCGCAGCGCGAGCCAGTCTGCGCGGGACTGCTGCATGGCCTTCGATCCGAGGGCTCCGATGTAGCCCGCGTCGCTGTCCAGAGCAGCCATGAGGCAGGTGCTCGAGGCCTCCACGTCGTGGCCCATCACGACGACGGCATCCATCGGCGACAGGCTGGCCGTCAGCCCGGCGACCATCGCGGGACGGGGGTCGACCGCCGCCTTCCACCCGAGCAGATTCGCTTGCGCCGCAAGGGCTTCAGCGATCGGCCCCTGGCCGGCGACAACGAGGCGGGAAACGGGGGTGATCACTGCCGTGATGCCGCGGTCATCACGCACCGCCAGACACTGGCCGGCTGAGATCGCATCGCGTTCGGCGCCAGACGTGTCCTCTTCGGCCGTGATGCTCACAGTGGTCACCTCATCGCCGTCGAGGGCGGCGGTGACCGCGAGGGCCTCACGCTCGAGCAGAAGCGGCCACGCGCGCGGATCGATCTGCTCGGCCGGCACGACGAGGAACTCCACCGGGGTGCCCTCCGGGATGCCGCTGACCTGGCTCTCGAGCGCAGTGACGGTGTGCGCCACGTGCCGCCCGGTGGACAGCTGTCGCGCAGCGACGTCGGCGAGCAGCCCGTCGAAGGCGCCATTGGCGAGGCCACCGATCCGACCGCCGCCGGGCGTGAAGGCGAGTGCCTCGTCCGAGACCGTCGGAGCGACCATCCAGGCGACGTCCGCCCGGGTTCCGGAGCGGACACAGGCGGCGACGCTCAGCGCGATGTCATACACGCGGGCGAGTGTAGGTCGACAGGTGCGTCAGCGCCTGCCCAGCCGTGGCTACCTTCGGCGGCGGGAGGCGGCCCACCAGACCACACCGATGACGACCACGCCGACGACGACAGCCGGGACCACGCGCTTGAGCACGGGCATGAGCGCCGCGTTGCCGAGATCGAGCGCCTCATTGTCGAGAACGGGTGCCGGCGCTGGGCTGGCAGGAGCAGGTGCAGGCTGCCCCGTCTCCGAGGGCTTCTGCTCTACCGCGGATTCGGGGGCCGCCGGCGCCTGTGTGCGCGCCGCGATCACCTGCTCGAGGTTTCCGGAGAACTGCGTGATGAGGCGCTTGGACACATCAGCCATCACGCCGCGGCCGAACTGTGCGGCCTTGCCGGTCACGGTGAGGTCGGTGAGGATCGTGGCCTTGGTCGAATTCGGGCCCTCCGGTGTGAGAGTGGCCGTGATCGTGGCCCCGGCCGTGCCCGCCCCCTTGGTCTCCTTGCCGGCCGCCTCGATGATGGCGACACGGTTCTCAGCGTCCTTGGAGATGAACGTGCCGCTGCCGGCGAAGTTCATGGTGACGGGGCCCAGCTTGACCTTGACCGTGGCGGCGAACTCGTCGCCGTCGAAGGACGTCAGGGTGGCACCGGGCATGCAGGGCGCGATGGCCTCCACATCGATCAGGGTGTCCCAGGCGGTGTCGATGTCCGCCGGGACGATGAAGGAGTTCTCCAGTTCCATAGGGCCTCACGGTAGCCGGGTTGACCGCTCCTCCGCGACCGGATTCCGCCCCTCGAGCGAGACCGGGACCAGCGACAATGGCCCCGTGAACGTCGATCCGGTGCGCACAGGCGTGGCGCTGGTCCTGCTCTTCGCCGCCGCGATCGCCGTGATGACTCTCGGGGGCATCCGCCATCGGGCGGACCTCGCTGTCGCGGCCGGGCGGGCACTCGTCCAGCTCATCGCCGTAGCACTGGTCATCGCGTGGATCTTCACTCACCCCGAGGGCGCAGTCGTCTATCTCTCGATCATGGTGGTGGCCGCCACCTGGACAGCCCATCGTCGTATCGGAGGCGACCGTCGCGACTTCCTCGCCCTGCTCGGCGCGATCGCACTCGGAGCCGCGGCCACCGTCGCGATCGTCTCGGTGACGGGTGCCCTGTCATTCACCGCGCAGGCCCTGCTGCCCTTCAGCGCCCAGATGATCGGGGGCGCCATGACCACAGCGATCCTCGCCGGGATGCGGCTGCGCGACGACGTGCGCGACAACATCGACCTGTTCGCCGTCTACGTATCGCTCGGTGCCACCTACCGGCAGGCAGGCCAGCAGTTCGCGACCCGTGCGGCGCAGCGGGCGCTCGTGCCGACACTGGACCAGACCCGAAGCGCCGGCCTCGTGACGCTGCCCGGAGCCTTCGTCGGCATGCTGCTCGGCGGAGCCACGCCCCTGCAGGCCGCCCAGGTGCAGCTGCTCGTCCTCATCGGCCTGCTCCTCGTGCAATCGATCACGGCGCTGCTCACCACCCGCTGGATCGACCCTCTGCCCGACGATCTGGGGCGGAACGTGGCGCTGCCGGAAGGTGCCTCATGAGCACCTCGGAGCCGGCGTTCCGACTCGACGCGGTGACCGTCCTCTATGGCCGCACACCGGCCGTGCAGGACGTCACCTTGGACATTCGCTCCGGTGGGGTCACCGCGCTCCTCGGTGCGAGCGGCTGCGGCAAGTCCACGCTCCTGCGCAGCCTCAACCGCCTCAACGACCTCGTACCCGACGCGCGTCTCGCCGGTCGCATCACCTTTGACGGGCAGGACATCCACGCTCCCGACGTCGATCTCGTGTCGCTGCGGCGACGCGTCGGGATGGTGTTTCAGCGACCGACCGTCATCCCGGCCTCGATCCGGGAGAACATCGCTTTCGGTCCGCGTCTCGCCAAACGGGACGTGGACGACGCCCTCATCGAGGGCGCCCTGACCCGGGCGAACCTGTGGCCGGAGGTGACCGGGCACCTCGATGATCCCGCGAGCGGGCTGTCCGGGGGCCAGCAGCAGCGACTGTCCATCGCCCGGTGCCTGGCCCTCGAGCCGGAGGTGCTGCTGATGGACGAGCCGACGGCGTCGCTGGACCCTCAGGCCACGGCCGCGGTCGAGGATCTGATCGCGTCGCTGGCGCAGGAGATGACGATCGTGCTGGTGACGCACTCCCTCGGGCAGGCGGAACGGCTGGCCGACGACGTCGTGTTCATGGCCGCCGAACCCGATGCAGCGGGCGAGCGCCGTGGCGTCGTCGTCGAGCATGGTCCCGCGCAGACCCTGTTCCACGCCCCACGAGACCCCCGCACCGCCGAGTACCTGGGACGCACGTCCCCCTGATCCTCGTTGCTACCCCCAGCGAACCCATGCGCCGGTGCTTCCGGGACTCGCTCCGCTCGATCCTCAGCCCCCAGCGAACCCATGCGCCGGTGCTTCCGGGACTCGCTCCGCTCGATCCTCAGCCCCCAGCGAACGGCGGCAGCACGTCCACCCGCGACCCGTCCCCCACCGGGGTCGACGGGTCCGTGCACGAGACCTCATCGAGCAGGTACGAGCACTGCGGGCGCACGCGCGCGAAGTCCGAGTAACGCGACGCCACGGAGTCCAGGACCGACCCGAGGGTGCCCGCCTCGACCGTCACCATCGGCTCCCCGACCGCTGCCCGCGCCGCCGCGAACAGGTGCACCTCGACCACCTCAGCCGCCGATCGCGCTCATGGGTCGGTCCGGCTGGACGAAGGACGGATCGTTGATCCCATGCCCCGGCAGCTTCGCGAGGGTCGCACCGGCGAACAGGCCGGCGATGCGCGAGCGGCGCTCCTCCTCCGACAGGGACGTGTCGCGCAGGGTCGCCCGCACATCCGTCTCGTCCCGCGCGAACAGGCAGTTGCGGATCTGGCCGTCAGCGGTGAGGCGAAGCCGATCGCATGCCGAGCAGAACGGCTTGCTCACACTGGCGATGATGCCCACCGTCGCAGGACCGTCGTCGACGATGAACTCCTCAGCGGGAGCCGAGCCGCGACCGGGCTTGGGCGTCAGCCGGAACTCGGCCTCGAGCAACTCGTGGATCTCGGCGGCCGTGACCATCTCGCCGCGATCCCACGAACCCCCGGCATCCAGCGGCATCTGCTCGATGAAACGCAGGTGCCAGCCGTTCTCGATCGCGTGCCGGAGCATCGGGATGGCCTCGTCGTCATTGATGCCGCGCATGAGCACGGTGTTGACCTTGACCGGATGCAGGCCGGCCTTCAGGGCGGCCGTGACACCGGCGATGACATCGTCGAACCGATCCCGGAACGTCAGCTTCGTGAATCGCTCCGGATCCAACGTGTCGAGGCTGATGTTGACGCGCTCCAGACCCGCATCGGCGAGCGGCTGAGCGAGGTCAGCGAGGCGAAGGGCGTTGGTGGTCAGGGTGATCCGCGGAGGCGCCGGCAGTTCATTGATGCGCTGGACGATCTCGACGATGTCCGGCCGCACCAGCGGCTCACCCCCGGTGAGACGCACGGACTCGATGCCCTGGGAGATCGCCACCTCGATGACGGTCATGAGCTCGTCGATGGTCAGCAGGTGGTCTCCGGGCATCCAGTCGGCGAAGTCCGGGGGCATGCAGTAGGTGCACCGCAGGTTGCAGCGGTCGGTCACCGAGACCCGCAGGTCGCGGTGCACGCGGCCGTAGGAGTCGACGAGAGAACCGGTCGCCTCCGCGATGCCCACCGAGGGCATCCCCAGATCCGTGCTCACGCGCAGTTCACCCACTCATCTGTGCCATCCGAGAAGACCTGATGCTTCCACACCGGCAGTTTCTCCTTCACCAGATCGACCAGCGCCTGACAGGCCGCGAACGCCTCGCCCCGATGGGCTGTGGCCACGGCGGCCACGAGCGCGGCCTCCCCGATCGGGATCGGGCCGACGCGGTGCGACACCGCGAGGGCGATCACGTCGAATCTGCCCTCGATCTCTTTGGCGACCTCAGCGAGCACCGCCTCGGCCGAGGGGTGCCCCTCGTAGTCGAGGGTGGCCACCGAACGGCCGTGGTCGTGATCGCGGACGTTGCCGCTGAACGACACGATCGCCCCGGCGCGGTCGTCCTCGACCAGTCGCTCCATCGTGGGGGCATCGATGACCTTCTCGGTCACTTCAGCAAGCCGGATCTCGCCCATCGGGCCATTATTGACCGCGGGGCCGGAATCGGCCACGGAACAAGGGAGTCCATCGTGCGGGAAGTCCTGCCCGAGCTCATGGCGATCCGCGCTCGCGGAGGCTCCGCCGCCATGGCCACCGTCGTGCGTACGTGGCGCTCTGCGCCGCGTCCCGCGGGGGCATCAATGCTCGTCACCGACGAGGAGGAAGCGGTCGGCTCGGTCAGCGGCGGCTGCGTCGAGGGCGCCCTGTTCGATGTGGGTCAGGAGGTCCTCGCCGACGGGCAGGTCCGGTTCGAGACCTATGGGATCGGTGATGACGACGCGTTCGCTGTCGGCCTGACGTGCGGCGGCATCCTCGAGGTGTTCGTCGAACGGGTCGACGACGAGACCTGGCCCGAGCTCGCCGGGATCGCCGCCAGCATCGAGGCCGAGGAGCCCGTCGCGGTCGCCACCATCGTCAACGGCCCGCACCACGTCGGCCGCCATCTCGTGGTCCGCAAGGACCACACCGAGGGCACTCTGGGCACCGGACGCCTCGACGACACTGTCCGCGAGGACGTCATCGGCATGCTCGAGTCGGGCACCACGGGCTTCCTGCACTACGGACCGGAGGGCGAGCGCCTGGGTGAGGGCCTCGACGTGTTCGTGCAGTCCTTCGCACCGCAGCCGCGCATGATCGTGTTCGGTGCGATCGATTTCTCTGCTGCTCTCGTGCGTGTGGGAAAGCTGTTGGGGTTCAAGGTCTCTGTGGTCGACGCTCGACCGGTGTTCGCCACCCCGAAGCGGTTCCCCGAGGCCGACGAGGTGATCGTCGACTGGCCGCACCGGTGGCTCTCGGGGCAGGAGGTCGACTCCCGCACGGTCATCGCCGTGCTCACGCATGACCCCAAGTTCGACGTGCCCGCCATCAAGGAGGCGCTGAAGACGAATGCCGGCTACATCGGTGCCATGGGCTCACGGCGCACGCATGAGGATCGACTCGTGCGGCTGAAGGAGGCCGGGCTGACGGACGACGAGCTCGCCCGCGTGCACTCCCCGATCGGCCTGGACCTCGGTGCCCGCACGCCGGAGGAGACGGCCATCTCGATCGCGGCCGAGATCATCCAGGACCGCTGGGGCGGCAGCGGGGAGAAGCTCGCGCGCACCCAGGGCCCGATCCACCCCGGCGCACCGCGGTAGTCCATGACCACGGCCGGCCTCGTCCTCGCCGCGGGTGAGGGCCGCCGCTTCGGCGGTCCGAAGGCCCCGGTGATCATCGACGGCGAGCGCCTGGTGGATCGCGCGGTGCGCGTCCTGACCGAGGGCGGCTGCGATCCCATCCTCGTCGTTCTCGGTGCATGGGTGGGCGAGGTCGACGGGGCGAACGTCCTCGTCAACGATCACTGGCCCGAGGGCATGGGGGCGTCCCTGCGCGCCGGCCTCGCGGAGCTCCGGGACACCAGCGATGCGGAGTCCGTCGTCATCACTCTCGTCGATCTCCCGGGCCTCTCGGGCGATGCCGTCGCGCGGCTCATCGCCTCGGCCACGGACGCCCCGATCGCGCAGGCGACCTTCAACGGCGAGCGAGGCCATCCGGTGCGCATCCACCGTGACCTGTGGGGAGCCGCCATCGAGGTGGCGCAAGGTGACGAGGGGGCCCGTCGCCTCATCCGCTCGCGTGACGACGTGGCGCTCGTCGAACTCGGCGACCTCGCCGACGGCACCGATCTGGAT
>JAUHZW010000300.1 GCA_030425745.1 Actinomycetes bacterium | reverse complement strand
CCTGCTGATCGTGGCGGCCTACATCTTCGTGATGCTGCTCATTCCGGCCGGGCTGGCCTTCCTGATGAGCGTGCTGACCGACGTACCGCTCGGCGCCGTCGGCGCAGCCGTCGTCATCGTCATCGTCGTGAACATCCTCGATGCCATCGAGGCGCTCGGTGACATCCGTCGACTGCTCCCCGGCGAGTACACGACCGCCTGGGTGGACGCCCTCGCCCCCGCCATCGAGTGGGAGCAGATGACGATCGGAGTCGCCTACGCCGTCATCGTGTTCTCGGTGCTCGTCAGCGCCGCCGTCCTGCGCTTCGACCGCAAGGACATCACCAGCTAGATCGGCTAGCCGTACATGCACCCCACGACGACGCCGTTCATCAGCGACACGGTGAAGCGGTCCGGCCGGTAGTCCATCGTCACCGGACGGGGCTGACCATCGACCGAGCCGACGCGCAGCGAGTAGCCGTTCGACTCGGCGAATGCCGCGGCCTGCGCCTCCGCCATCCCCCCATCGGCCATCTGCTCGCACATCCCGACCATCTGTGCGGTCGGAGTCACGACCGGTGAGCCCATGACCTGCGTGAGGGAGTTCGCCGCCCGCACCAGCTGCTTGTAGGACAGTCCGGTGGAGTCCATCTGGATCCGGGTCGTGCCCGGCGCGGTCATCGTGGACGGGGGCGTGGCGGTCATCACGAGCGTTCCGCCGTACGTCTTCACATCAGCCGGGGTGCACCGCAGTCCCTTGGGCGGCGGCGGGGCGTCTCCGGAGAGGGCCTCGGTGTAGCAGTTCGCGTAGATCGTGGCGGTGACGGGAATCTGCGTCCCCGGATCTCCGAGCATGATGGTCTCGCGACCCACCAGCGCCCGCCGGATGTCGGTGGGCGGCTCGGCAGCCCAGGAGGTGCCAGCCCAGCGCTCAGCGACCGACAATGACTCACCTCCGGAGCCGTAGGTGACTCCGGCGAACGTCGACCCACCCGTCGCGACGTCATCGGCCACCGTGATGCCGTCACCCAGGACGTCGATCAGACCGGCCTTCGGCAGGCCCGCCGCATAGGCCGGCCGCCACAGCGAGCCGGCGGTTCCGAGGAAGCTGGCCGCCTGGCTCCAGCTCGAGGCCTGCGCCTCGAAGTCCGTGCCGCTCGCGGAGGCGGGTGCAGCGGTGAGCCCCACCGCCAGGGCAGCCGATGCGGCAGCAGCGACGACGGTCCGTACCTTCATGGAGACTCCTCAGGGGCTTCGACAGGGGCGGCAGGGGTGGGCTCAGCCGTACTGGCAGGCGACGACCGCGCCGTTCTCGACCTCGAACGTGAAGCGGTCCATGCGGTAGTCGGAGGTCACCGCATTCGGCACCCCGTCCACGGTGCCGACGCGGGTCACGTAGCCGTTCTCGACGGCGAGCGCGTCCGCATCCTCGGGCGACAGGCCGTCCGCCACCATCTGGTCGCACAGTTCGACCATGGCCGGGTCGGCACCGTCGGGGACGGCCGCCTCCTCCTCACCGGAGGAACAGGCTGCCAGGACCGCCACGGAGCCGGCGGCGAGGGCGAGAGCGATGGTGGAACGGTGCAGACGGGCGCGGATCATCGTGTTCTCCTCATGCAGTGGTGTGACGTGATGGGTGGCGGGATGTGCGCGGACGAGGCTTCTATCCGTACTGGCAGGACACGACGGCCCCGTCGACGACCTCGAAGGTGAAGCGGTCAGGGCGATAGTCCCGCGTGGTCGGCTGGGGCTCACCGTCGATCGATCCGATGCGCGCGGTGTAGCCCTCGGCCTCGGCCAGGGCCGTGGCCTCCTCGGCGGACAGGCCGTCAGCCACCATCTGCTCGCAGAGAGACACCATCGCGGTATCAGTTCCTGACTCCATGGACTCCTCCTCTCCGGAGGAGCAGGCGGTGACACCCGTCACCAACAGTGCCCCCGCGAGGACGAGTCCAGCGCGGGCCAGCGTCGTCGACTGTCGGGTCATTCTCTGCTCCTCATGGTTCTGCGGACGCCACGCACGTCGGAGACGAGCGCCTTCAGCTAAGTATCGGACGGATCCCGCGGATCCTGCGTTCCGTGGAGGGCCGAGCTCATGTCCCGGTCGATCTGGCCGTCGGTGCGGGCCAGCCACGGGATCCCCACCACCCAGTCGTAGATGACGCTCGTGCGCAGGACGGTGTCCTGGATCGACCGGTTGGACTTGCTGATGGCGACCCACAGCAGCCCGATGGGGACGAGCGTGCAGAACACCGCCCGCACGAAGGACAGCATCCACCCCGGGTGCACACCCTTGCGATTGACGACCCGCACTCCCATGATCAGGTTGCCGACGGTGCGGCCGGAGAGCGCCCAGAAGGCCGTCCAATACAGGACGTTGAGGACGTAGCCGTACAGGATCATGAGCCACACCGGCGGCACCCGGCGCCCCCGCTCGGCGACCGCCTGGACGCTCTCCGAACCGGAGATGTCCGCCGGGTTGATGGGCGCCACCA
>JAUHZW010000019.1 GCA_030425745.1 Actinomycetes bacterium | reverse complement strand
CGCGACGACGTCCGGCTCTACCCGATCCAGACAGCGGAGAAGGGCATCCGCTGGCTGAACCTGCGTGCCGTCGAGCGGGCCGGACACGGCTCGATGATCCATCCGGACAACGCGGTCACCGCACTGACCGAGGCTGTCGCGCGCATCGGACGGCATGAGTGGCCGATTCGTCGGACTGAGACCGTCGATGCGTTCCTCACCGAACTCGCCGCTGTCTATGGGGTGGAACTCCAGCCCGATGACCCCCGGGCACTGCTGGAGCGTCTCGGCACGTTGGGGTTCCTGGTCGGGGCGACCCTGCAGAACACCGCCAACCCCACCATGCTCGGGGCGGGCTACAAGCACAATGTCATTCCGGGAGAGGCGACCGCCGGAATCGATGGCCGGGTGCTGCCCGGTTATGAGCAGGAGTTCGAGGACACCATCCGGGAACTCGTGGGCGACTCGATCGAGATCACGTCGGAGCATGAGGACATCGCCCTCGAGGCGCCGCTTGACTCGCCTCTGGTGACGCACATGGCGCGCGTGCTTCGGGAGGCGGACCCGGGTGCCCATCCGGTTCCGTACATGATCAGCGGGGGCACGGACGCTAAGTCCTTCGCGCGATTGGGCATAGATGGCTACGGCTTCAGCCCGCTGCGCATGCCGGCTGATCTGGACTACTGGCGCCTGTTCCACGGGATCGACGAGCGGGTGCCGGTCGATGGCCTGCGGTTCGGTGTCGAGGTGCTGGACCGGTTCCTGCGCGAGTGCTGATCCGGTTCCTGCGCGAGCGCTGAACCGGCTGGGGAGTCGTCCTCAGGCAGTGCGTCGGACACGGTAGATCCGTCGCCGCAGGCGGACCAGGCGCCGACCATCCGGGAACCGCACCAGACGATCGAGCTCCCAACGCCCGGTGTCGGCCTCGCCCGTGAGCTGCTGGCGGGCCGCTTCCCGCGACACATCTCGCGAAATGGTGAGTTCCCGGTACTCCCAGGTGGGCTCCCGATGCTCCATGACTCCCACCTTCGACGATTACCGCCGCTGCGCCCAGCCGGCCTCGGGATAGCCCACCGCGGGAGCGGATACGTCGTCAAGGGCCGTCAGGATCTCATCCGGCAGTTCCAGCTCCTCGGATGCCAGCGCCGCCAGCAATTGCTGGACGGTGCGCGCGCCCAGGATCGGTGCCACGATGCCGGGCCGGTCGCGCAGCCACGCGAGGGCAACCTCGGCGGGTGAGGCGCCGAGCCCTTCGGCAGCGGTGGCGACGGCGTCGACGATGCGGCGTCCGCGCTCGTCGAGGTACGCCTGTACGAAGCCCGCGGTGTCGGCGTTGGCTCCCCGGGAGTCCAGCGGCATGCTGTGGCGGTACTTGCCGGTGAGCACTCCGCGGCCCAGCGGTGACCACGGAAGGATCCCGAGACCAAGCGACTGCGCCGCCGGAACGATCTCGCGTTCAATGCCCCGCTCCACCAGGGAGTACTCCATCTGCGATGTCACCAAGGGCGTGCGGCCGGTCGCGGCCTGCTGGTGGGTCGCCGCCTTTGCGGTCTGCCAGCCGGCATAGTTCGCTATCCCGACGTACCGGACCCGCCCGGAGGCGACAGCGGCATCGGCCGCGGCGAGGGTCTCCTCGATCGGGGTCCAGGGATCCCAGGCGTGCAGGTGCCACAGGTCGATGGTGTCGGTGCGCAGGCGCGCCAGTGACTCGTCCAGGGCACGCATCAGGTGGCGACGGGAGCAGTCCACTCGACGCCCGGGGCCCGGCACGGACCCCGCCTTCGTCGCCAGCACGACTTCGTCGCGGACCTCGAACTCCTCGAGAAGCTCACCCAGGAGGGCTTCCGCTCCACCGTCCGCGTAGGCGTCCGACGTGTCGATCAGTGACCCGCCGGCATCGAGGAACGCCGCTAACTGGTCGCGTGCGTCGTACTCGTCGGTGCCGCGCGTCCAGGTCGCGGTGCCCAGGGCGAGGCGCCCGACCCAGACGCCGGAACGGCCGAGCGGTCTGGTCTCCATGGCCGCACCGTACTCCGGCGCGATCACCGGTCGGGCTAGGCTCGCGGTGCCGACCTGGAGGGTGACATGAGACTGGGACTGAACCTCGGATACTGGGGAGCCGGCAATGATGCCGACAACCTCGAACTCGCACGCGAGGCGGATCGACTCGGCTACTCGGTGGTGTGGGCTGCGGAGGCCTACGGTTCGGATGCGGCGACGGTCCTGGCCTGGATCGCCGCGCAGACCGACAGCATCGACATCGGCTCGGCGGTGTTCCAGATCCCGGGCCGCACTCCCGCCAACACGGCGATGACCGCGGCCACGCTCGACACGCTGTCTGGCGGGCGTTTCCGCCTGGGCCTGGGCGTCTCCGGGCCCCAGGTCTCCGAGGGCTGGCACGGAGTGCGTTTCGACAAGCCCCTGGCCCGCACTCGGGAGTACGTCGACATCGTGCGCATGGCCCTGGCACGGGAGAAGGTCCGCTACGAGGGGGAGTTCTTCACCCTGCCGCTGCCGGACGGTCCGGGCAAGGCCCTGACCCTGACCGTGCATCCGGTTCGCGAGCGCCTGCCGATCTATCTCGCGGCGATCGGGCCGCGCAATCTGGCCCTGTGCGGTGAGCTCGCGGACGGTTGGCTCGCGATCTTCTTCTCGCCCGAGCATGCGGGCGAGCTCATGCAGCCGCTGCGTGAGGGTCGGGAGAAGGCCGGTCTGACGATGGACGGGTTCGATGTCGTGCCGACAGTCCCGGTGGTGCTCGGCGACGATCCGGAGAGGTGCGCCGACCCGGTGCGCTTCTACTCGGCGCTCTACGTCGGGGGGATGGGCAGCCGCGACAAGAACTTCTACCACCAGCTGGCCTGCCGACTCGGCTACGAGGAGGCCGCCGATCGGATCCAGGAGAGCTATCTGGCGCGCGATTACGACGCCGCGATGGCGGCCGTGCCGTTCGAGTTCATGGATCGCACGGCGCTGCTCGGTCCGCGCGACCGGGTGCGCGACCGGTTGTCGGCCTATGCGGACGCCGGCGTGACCACCTTGACCCTGGGCCTGTACGCGGGATCCCTCGAGGAACGTCTCCACACCCTGCGCGAGATGGTCGAGATCCTCGACGAGTCGGGCCTGGGGGAGTGACCTGGCTCGAGGCCCTCGTCCTGGGCGTCGTCCAGGGCCTGACGGAGTTCCTACCGATCTCCTCGAGCGCACATCTGCTGATCCTGTCGCAACTCCTCGGCTGGGAGGATCCCGGAGCGGCCTTCACCGCGGTGACGCAGATCGGCACAGAGCTGGCGGTCATCCTCTATTTCCGGCGTGAGATCTCGGCCATCCTGCGGGCGTGGACGAGGTCGATCGTGTCGGCCGATGCCCGACGTGACCCTGATGCCCGGATGGGCTGGCTGGTGATCATCGGCACCATCCCGATCGGCGTGCTGGGCCTGCTCTTCGCCGATCAGATCGAGACCGTCGCGCGCAATCTGTGGCTCACCGCGTCGATGCTGATCATCTTCGGCCTGCTGCTGGGGGTGGCCGACGCTCTCGGAGCGCGTCGCAAGACAGAGCGCGACCTCACCGTGCGCGACGGCCTGCTGTTCGGTCTGGCCCAGGCCCTGGCCCTCATCCCCGGGGTGTCGCGGTCGGGGGCGACGATCACCGGCGGTCTGGCCATGGGGTACTCGAGGGCGGCTGCCGCTCGGTACGCCTTCCTGCTCGCCATCCCGGCTGTGCTCGCGTCGGGGCTGTACGAAGCGACAAAGATCGGCGATGAGGCCAATGTCGCCTGGGGTCCTACGATCCTCGCCACGGTTATCGCCTTCGGTGTCGGTTTGGCGGTGATCGCCTGGCTGATGCGCTGGCTGACGACGCGTTCGTACCTGCCGTTCGTCGTGTATCGACTCGGCCTGGGGATCCTCGTGCTCGCGCTGCTCTCAGCGGGTGTGCTGACCGCCTGACGCGTGGCTACAGCCACCCCGATCTGCGGAAGCCGCGGTACAGCAGTGCGCAGGTCGTCGCCATCAGCGTCAGCACTGCCGGGTATCCGAGCGACCAGTGCAGTTCGGGCATGTCGTCGAAGTTCATTCCGTAGATGCCGGCGATGGCCGTCGGCACGGCGGCGATGGCAACCCAGGCGGAGATCTTGCGCATGTCACCGTTCTGCTGGAGGTCCTGAAGCGCCGTCGAGGCCATGAGCATCGTCATGAGCAGGTTGTCCGCCGCATCGGTGGCATCCGCCGCTCGGAGCAGATGGTCGCCGATGTCGCGGAAGTACGCCCGAAGGCCCGGTGGCACCCACGGCAGCCGCTCGGCGACGGCCTCATGCGACCACAGGGCCAGGGGATGCAGTGCGCGCCGGACCTCCACGTTCTCGCGCTTGAGCCGGTAGATCGCGTTGGTCGTCTCCACGGTGGGCGTGCCGGTGAAGATCTCCGCCTCCAGCACCTCGACATCCGTGCTCACCTCGTTGGAGACCGCGAGGTATCCGTCGACGGTCCGGTCCAGCACGGCGTACAGCACCGCGACGGGCCCCATGCTGCGGAGTTCGGCATCGGCGTCGAGGCGCTCACGGATGGGTCGGAGGTCGCCGATCTGGCCGAAGCGCACCGTCAGGGCGAACCACTCACCGATGAAGACCGCGATCTGGCCCGTGGTCACGTCGGACGTGGAATCGGTGTAGCTCAGGACCTTGAGCACCGCCAGCCCGTGGCCCTGCCGGTCGATCTCGAACTTGGCGCGCTGATCTGGATTGCTGGCGTCCTCCAGCTGCAGGGGCGGAAGATCGAACACCCGGCCCACCATCTCGAGTTCAGCGCGGGTGGGCTCGAACAGGCCCAGCCAGACGAATCCCTCCTCACGCTCCGCGCATCGCTCTCGGAGCTCCATCAATTTCGGCTCCGGGTGCGTGTCGCCGGGCTGCTCCCAGTTGCGCACCTCGGTCAGGGGCATGACGTCGTCCGGCCCGTAGAGGCCCATCCCGCGGATCACGCGCGCATTGTGCCGTGCTCGGGTGAACGTTCTACGCTGGGTTCATGTCGACCGTGCTCCTGATCCGCCACGGCCGCACCGACGCGAATGCCGCGGGGACCCTTGCGGGGCAGTCCCCGGGCGTGTTCCTCGACGACCACGGCCGTGAGCAGGTGACGTCTCTGGCCGCGCGTCTCGGCGATGTGCCGTTCACCACGTTGGTGTCCTCCCCACTCGACCGCACCATGGAGACGGCCGATCTGCTGGTCGGTGATCGACCTGAGATCGAGCGTTGGACCGATGACCGTTTCATCGAGTGCGACTACGGCGACTGGACGGGCCGTTCGCTGACGGCACTGGCGAAGGAGCCCCACTGGAAGGTCGTCCAGGGGCACCCCAGCGCAGCCGCGTTCCCCGGCGGGGAGTCGCTGCGCGAGGTGCAGCATCGTGCGGTGGAAGGGATCAGGGACTGGAATGCCGACCTCGGTCCGGATGCCGTGTACGCGGTGGTCAGTCATGGTGACGTGATCAAGGCGATCCTGGCGGATGCCCTCGGGATGCACCTCGATCAGTTCCAGCGGATCCAGGTGGACCCTGCGTCCCTGAGCGTCATCCGGTACACCGAGCTTCGCCCGTTCGTCGAGCGCATGAACGACAACGGCGGCAGCGTTGCCTCGCTTCGCCCGCAGCGAAAGCGGGGCCGTCGACGCGGCAGCGATGCGGCCGTCGGGGGAGGATCAGGCGCATGACGCGCCAGGTGTACGACTTCGTGGAGCCCGACCGGTTCGTCGTCGGCACCGTGGGCATGCCCGGCGAGCGGACATTCTTCCTCCAGGCCCGGCAGCAGGGTCAGCTGACCAGTGTCGTGGTGGAGAAGGCCCAGGCTGAGGCGCTGGCCGAGCGGATCGACCAACTGCTGGACGAGGTGCGCGACCGGGGCGATGAGGAGGTCGTGCCCGAGGGATTGGTGGGTCCCTACGACAACGACCCGCTGGACGCACCCATCATGGAGGAGTTCCGGGTCGGTGCCATGGCCCTGGGGTGGGACGAGGCCAACCTGAGGGTGGTCATCGAGGCGCACGCGGTGACCGAGGAGGCCATCGAGGTCCCGGACATCGGTGACGACGAGGCGACGGGCCCCGACACGCTGCGGGTGTGGCTGGAGCCGGCTCAGGCGCGCGCCTTCGCGCAGCGTGCCCGTGCCGTGGTCGCAGCCGGTCGGCCCGCCTGCCCGTTCTGCAGCCAGCCCCTCGACCCCGAGGGTCACGTGTGCCCGCGGGCCAACGGCTACCGCCGACGCGGATGAACGAACGGCCCAGCGGCTCCTCGGTATCCCTGGCGCAGGCCCGTGAAGTCATCCTGACCGGTGCCCTCGAGATCGAGGGGCGGCTGCTCGCGGCGTCCAATGCCACTCTGCGGGCGCGGGCGACCGGCGGTGGTGCGTCGGTCGTGTGCGTTGTGAAGCCGGTGGCCGGCGAACGGCCGCTCTGGGACTTTCCGGACGGCACGCTCTCCGGGCGCGAGGTGGCGGCGCATGCGATCAGCGAGGCCTTGGGCTGGGACCTGGTGCCCCCGACCGTCTGGCGTGACGACACCGAGGTGGGGCCTGCCATGGTCCAGCTGTGGATCGATGAGGATCACGCAGCACGTCCGGTGGACGTCGTCCGGCCCGGCCATGTGCCCGAGGGGTGGGCCGGCATCCTGGAGGCGCGAGATGCCGAGGACCAGCCGGTGATCCTCACCCATGCGATCCGTTCCGACCTCGCCCGCATGGCGGTCTTCGATGCCGTCGTGAACAACGCCGATCGCAAGGGCGGGCATGTCCTCTGTGACGCTGAGGATCGACTGTGGGCCATCGATCACGGGGTGACCTTCTCCGAGGAGGACAAGCTCCGCACCGTCCTGTGGGGGTGGGCGGGAGATCAACTGAGCGAGGACCAGCTCGAGGGGCTGGAGGTGCTCGAGGGAGCGCTCGCAGCCGGGATCCACGACGTTGACCGGTTCCTCTCCGAGAGCGAACGCCAGGCGCTCCAGGAGCGCGTGCGCGACCTGCTCGATCACGCCCGCTTCCCGCTGCCGTCCCCGCACTGGCCGGCCGTGCCGTGGCCGGTCTTCTGACCGCCATCCCGAGCATGACTAGGCTGATCGGGTGAAGTCGTGGCCCATGCCCCCGGTCCCTGATCTGCCCGGTCGAGGCGAGCAGTTGAGGCTCCATGACACCCGCACCGGCACCGTGCGACCGACCGAGCCGGGCGAGACGGCACGCATGTACGTCTGTGGCATCACCCCCTACGACGCCACCCACATGGGGCACGCCTTCACCTACGTGACCTTCGATCTGGTCAATCGGGTGTGGCGCGACGCCGGCCATGACGTCCACTATGTCCAAAACGTCACGGACATCGACGACCCGCTGCTGGAGAGGGCCGTGGAGACCGGTCAGGACTGGCGGGCCATCGCTGATCGGGAGACGGCGCTGTTCCGCGAGGACATGGAGGCGCTGAACGTGCTTCCGCCTCGGGACTACATCGGGGCCGTGGAGTCCATCCCGTCCGTCGCCCAGTATGTCGAGGATCTCCAGGCCAAGGGCGCCGTGTACGCGGTCGACAGCGACCTGTACTTCGCCGTCCGCGACGACGCGGACTTCGGCTCACTCGCAGGCATGGATGCCGAGGAGATGTCGCGGGTGTTCGGCGAGCGAGGCGGGGACCCGGACCGGCCCGGCAAGCGGGATCCGCTGGACTGCCTGGTCTGGCAGTCGGCACGTCCGGACGAGCCTGCGTGGAACACCGAGTTGGGCCACGGACGCCCGGGCTGGCACATCGAATGCGCGGCCATCGCGCTGGACCACCTCGGCATGGGGTTCGACGTCCAGGGCGGTGGGAGCGATCTCGTCTTCCCGCACCACGAGATGAGCGCAGCCGAGGCCCAGGTGCTCACCGGTGAGACTCCGTTCGCCCACCACTACGTGCACTCGGGCATGGTGGCCTGGCAGGGACACAAGATGTCCAAGTCCCGGGGCAACCTCGTGTTCGTCTCGGAGCTGCGCCATCAGGGCATCGACTCCGCCGCGATCAGGCTGGCCCTGCTGGCGCATCATTACCGCAGCGACTGGGCCTGGACGCCTCAGGGGCTCGAGGGTGCTCTGCAGCGTCTGACCCTCTGGCGACAGGCGGCCGAACTGCCGGCTGGTCCGGATCTCGCTCCCACGCTGCAGCGGGTCAGGGCTGCTCTGGCCGACGACCTCCGCACGCCTGAGGCCCTCGACGCGCTCGACGACTGGTCGATGGCGGCTCTGGGATCCGGGGGAAGTGACGATGCAGCGCCCGGCCTGTTCGGGCAGACCGTCGACGCACTGCTCGGCGTCCGCCTGTAGCTCAGCCGTTCTTCTCGTCGTGACCACCGAACTGCTTGCGCATGGCGCTCAGCAACTGGGCGGCGAAGAGGCCGTTGCCCTGCGACTCGAAGCGCTCGTACAGCGCTGACGTGAGCACCGGGGCTGGAACACCCTCCTCGATGGCGGCGATCGAGGTCCAGCGGCCTTCCCCCGAATCCGAGACCCGGCCACCGAACTCCTCCAGGTCCGGTGACTCGTGCAGGGCGAGGGCCGTGAGATCCAGCAGCCACGAGCCGACGACGCTGCCCCGGCGCCACACCTCGGCGATGGCCGGGATGTCGAGGTCGTACTGATAGAACTGTGGATCCGACATCGGCGCGGTCTCGGCGTCTGCGTCGCGTTCGACGGTCCCCGCGTTGGCGTGCTTCAGGATGTTCAGTCCCTCCGCGTAGGCCGCCATGAGCCCGTACTCGATCCCGTTGTGCACCATCTTCACGAAGTGGCCCGCCCCGCTGGGTCCGCAGTGCAGCCAGCCGTGCTCCTCGGGCGTCGGCTCTCCGGAGCGCCCGGCGGTGCGCTCTGCCGCCTCGACACCCGGTGCGATGGTGTCCCAGAGGGGCGTCAGCCGGTCGACCGAACCATCCGGGCCGCCGATCATGAGGCAGTAGCCGCGCTCGAGGCCCCACACCCCGCCGGAGGTGCCGACATCGAGATAGTCGATTCCCTGATCGGATGCGAGTGTGCTGCGTCGGATGTCGTCGCGGTAGTACGAGTTGCCTCCGTCGATGATGCAGTCCCCGGGAGACAGCAGGCCGATCAGGTCAGTGACGACGGACTCCGTGATGTGCCCGGCAGGAACCATGACCCACACCGTGCGAGGTGCGGGCAGAGCCTCGACCAGTTCCGCCAGAGAGGACGAACCCGTGGCACCGTCGCCAGCCAGGGCGGTGACCGCGTCGGCATTCGGGTCGAAGACCACGCAGGCATGGCCGTCGGCCATGGCTCGCCGCGCCAGATTGGCTCCCATGCGGCCCAGCCCGACCATTCCGAGCGTGAGCCGCTGATCCGATGCTGACATGACGCCTCCCGTTGGGGACTTCGTTGACGGACGGACTCACCGTAGTGGAAGGCTGGGGCCATGCGTTCCGACGAAGCACTGGCTGACCCGACCCAGACCCCTGCGTGGCAGCGGTTGGCCGCACTCGCGGCAGCGCCCGGGAAGACGATCCGTGAACTCCTCGACGCAGATCCGGATCGGGTGCGCTCCCTGACGCACAGCGGTGCCCGAGTGCATCTGGACCTCTCCCGACAGCGGATCACCGACGAGGTGCTTCGAACCCTGCTGCAGCTGGCCGATGAACGCGAGGTCGCCGCGCGGCGTGACGACATGTTCACCGGTGTCCACATCAATGTCACCGAGGACCGCGCGGTTCTGCACACGGCCCTGCGGCGCCCGGCCGATGCTCCGCTGGTCGTGGATGGCGATGACGTGACCTCGGAGGTGCATGACGTCCTGAGTCGTATGGCGCACTTCGCGGAGTCGGTGCGCGGCGGAGCGTGGCGTGGTGCAACAGGGGAGCGCATCACGTCGATCGTCAACATCGGCATCGGCGGATCGGACCTCGGGCCCGCGATGGCCCACGTAGCACTCGAGGCCTTCAGCGACCGTTCGATCGCCTTCCACTTCGTGTCCAACGTCGATCCCACCGATCTCACGGAGGCGCTGCGGGCGTGCAAGCCGGCCGAGACCCTGTTCATCGTCGCGTCCAAGACCTTCACGACGCTGGAGACCATGACGAATGCCCACGCCGCGCGACGCTGGCTGGTTGAGGCCCTCGGAGAGACCGCCGTCGAGCGTCACTTCGTGGCAGTCTCCACCAATGCCGAGAAGGTGGCCGAGTTCGGCATCGACACGGAGAACATGTTCGGCTTCTGGGACTGGGTCGGCGGCCGCTATTCGATGGACTCGTCGATCGGGCTGAGCACCATGATCGCCGTGGGTGCCGACGGTTTCCGGCAGCTGCTGGACGGTTTCCACGCCATGGATGAGCACTTCGCCACTGCAGCAGCCGAGGAGAACCTGCCCCTGCTGATGGGGCTGGTGGCCGTCTGGAACCGCACCTTCCTGGGCATCCAGACCACGGCCGTGCTCCCGTACTCGCAGTATCTGGCGCGCTTCCCGGCCTACCTGCAGCAACTCACCATGGAGAGCAACGGCAAGTGCGTGCGTCTGGACGGTGCGCCGGTCGACTATGAGACGGGGGCCATCTTCTGGGGCGAACCCGGCACCAACGGACAGCACTCGTTCTACCAGCTGCTCCATCAGGGCACGAGCACGGTGGCCTCCGACATCATCGTGGTGGCGCGATCGGAGAACCCCCTGACCGACCAGCAGGACATGCTGGTGGCCAATGCTCTGGCGCAGGCAGCGGTGCTGTCTCGCGGACGCACCGCAGAGGAGGTCGCCGCCGACGGCACACCCGCCTGGCTCGTTCCGCACAAGGTCATGCCCGGCAACCGTCCGGTGTCGCTGCTCACCGTCGAGCGGCTGGATCCGTTCACACTCGGAGCGCTCGTCGCCCTGTACGAGCACAGCGTGTTCGTCCAAGGAGTCATCTGGGGGATCGGCTCGTTCGATCAATGGGGCGTCGAACTCGGCAAGAAGGTGGCGATGGGCATCCTGCACACCCTGCAGGACGGCACGAGCCCAGCGTTCGATGCCGCGACTGATGCGTCCATCGGCCTCTACCGCCGGATGCGCTGATGGACGCATCGGACGGTGGGCTGCTCGACTCCCTCGTCCTTCGAGCCCAGGGCGCGATGGAGGCGGCGCTGCGCGGGGCCTCGCTGTGCTCCGTGTCCCGCGATCCGTGTCGAGGGGCCACGGATGTGAAGGTGTGCGAGGGGCGTTGGTACACGCTGCGAGACATCCAGCGAGACCTCGAGCGGGGGCTCGAGCCTCAGGCCGCGCTCGCGGCCGCCGCTGAGCGCGTGGAATCACGCACCCCCTCCGGACCGGCCTGGGTCGACTACCGGCGCGGTGCCCAGGAGGGGCTGGATCTGGCGCGCAGCGTGCTCGAGACCGCCGCGCACTGACCGGCCACCGCCGGTCTCAGCCGTCGGAACTGCGTCGGCGGAGGTAACGCTCGAACTCCTTGGCGATCGCCTCTCCGCTGGCCTCGGGCAACTCGACGGCGTCGCGGGCCTCCTCGAGCTGCTTGACGTAGTCGGCCACCTCATCGTCCTCGGCAGCGAGGTCGTCGACACCGGCCTCCCATGCCCTGGCCTCCTCGACGAGATCGCCGAGCGGAACAGGGATGTCGAGGATGTCCTCGATCTTGCGGACCAGCGCGAGGGTCCCCTTCGGGCAGGGTGGCTGCGCCACGTAGTGCGGCACGGCGGCCCACAGGGAGATGGCCGGGATCCCGAATCGCTGGCAGGCATCCTGGAGCACTCCGACGATGCCTGTGGGGCCCTCGTAGGTCGAGGGTTCGAGACCGAGATCGGCCTGCAGAGCGGCGTCGGCCGTGCTGCCGGACACCGGAACGGGACGGGTGTGCGGAATGTCCGAGAGGAGTGCTCCCAGCGTGATCACGGTGGAGACGTCCAGTTCGGCGGCCAGTCCGAGCACCTCCCGGGTGAACTGCTGCCACTTCATGTTCGGTTCGACGCCCTGCACGAGGACGAGGTCTCGCGGGAAGAGCGGCACACGTGCGACGAACACCCGAGTCGACGGCCAGGTGAGCTCACGGACACCGGACTCGTCGACGGAGATCATGGGCCGGTTGACCTGGTAGTCGTAGTACTCCTCGGAATCGAGGTCCGCGAGGGGCTGGGCATCCCAGACCGCCCGCAGATGGGCGATGGTGCCGGAGGCGGACTCGCCTGCGTCGTTCCAGCCCTCGAATGCGGCCACCATGACCGGATCCACAAGGACGGGGAACTCGTCGAGCTCGATCACACCGGCCTCCCTCCGGACCAACGGGTGCGCCTCCGCCGGCGCCCCTTCAGCCTACGGCGTGACGGCTGCGGTGTCCGCGAGGCGGCACTCCGGGCGGAGATAGGTAGGCTTCCGTCCCGTGCCCGAAGCAGCCATCCCGCACGCATCCGCCCATCCGTCGCCACACCCCGTGTCCGGCCCCGGTTCGCTGCGAGAGGCCCTCGCGACGAGGGTCGTCGTCGCCGATGGGGCGATGGGGACCATGCTTCAGGCCGCCGAGCCGACTCTGGAGGACTTCCAGGGCTACGAGGGCTGCAACGAGATCCTGAACGTCACCCGTCCGGAGCTGGTGGAGAGCGTGCACGACGCGTACTTCGAGGTGGGAGTCGACTGTGTCGAGACCAACACCTTCGGGGCGAACTTCGCGAACCTCGGGGAATACGACATCCCTGAGCGGATCTTCGAACTCGCCGAGGCCGGTGCGGCGGTCGCGCGACGCAGCGCCGACAAGTGGTCGACCCCCGACCACCCGCGGTGGGTCCTCGGGTCTGTCGGCCCGGGCACGAAGCTGCCGAGCCTCGGCCACGCTCCGTACGCCGTCCTGCGGGATGCGTATGAGGAGCAGGTGGCCGGGCTCGTGGCCGGGGGTGCGGACGCCATCCTGATCGAGACCTCGCAGGACCTCCTGCAGACCAAGGCATCGGTCGTCGGCGCCAAGCGGGCGCTGGAGAAGAGCGGTGTCGATCTCCCGGTCTTCGCCCAGGTGACCGTCGAGACCACGGGCACCATGCTGCTCGGCAGCGAGATCGGGGCCGCGCTGACCTCCCTCGAGCCGCTCGGTATCGACATGATCGGCCTGAACTGCGCGACGGGGCCCGCCGAGATGAGCGAACACCTGCGCACGCTGTCCAAGGCCGCGACGGTGGGCATCTCCTGCATGCCGAACGCGGGGCTCCCCGTGCTCACATCGGAAGGAGCGCACTACCCGCTGAGCCCGGAAGAACTGGCCGATGCCCACGAGTCGTTCACCCGGGAGTTCGGGATCGGACTGGTCGGCGGCTGTTGCGGCACCACGCCGGCGCATCTGGCTGCCGTGGTCGAGCGGGTGCGGGGCAGGGCACTTCCTGAGAGGGTGCCGGCTCACGAGGCATCCGCCTCGTCGCTCTACCAGTCGGTTCCCTTCCGCCAGGACACCGCCTACCTGTCGATCGGCGAACGCACCAATGCGAACGGCTCGAAGGCATTCCGCGAGGCGATGCTGGAGGAGCGCTGGGACGACTGTGTCGAGATCGCTCGTGAGCAGATCCGCGACGGTGCCCACCTGCTCGACCTGTGCGTGGACTACGTGGGTCGAGACGGCGTCGCCGACATGCGTGAGCTGGCAGGACGTCTGGCCACGGCCTCGACGCTGCCCATTGTCCTGGACAGCACCGAACCGGCGGTTCTGCAGGCGGGACTGGAGATGCTGGGCGGTCGCACGGTCGTCAACTCCGTCAACTACGAGGACGGCGACGGCCCGGACTCCCGGATCCGTCGGATCATGCCCCTGGTGGTGGAGCACGGCGCTGGCGTCGTCGCCCTGACCATCGACGAGGAGGGTCAGGCGCGTACGGCGGAGTGGAAGGTGCGCGTCGCCGACCGGCTCATCCGCGACCTCACGGAGAACTGGGGCATGGACACCGCCGACATTCTCGTCGACACTCTGACGTTTCCCATCGCGACCGGTCAGGAGGAGACCCGCCGCGATGCCATCGAGACGATCGAGGCCATCCGCACGCTGAAGCAGATGCACCCGACCGTGCAGACGACCCTGGGTCTGTCGAACGTCTCCTTCGGCCTCAACCCGGCTGCGCGCCAGGTCCTGAACTCGGTGTTCCTGCACGAGGCCATGGCGGCGGGTCTGGACTCCGCGATCGTCCACGCATCGAAGATCCTTCCGATGTCGAAGATCCCCGACGAGCAGCGCGAGGTGGCGCTGGATCTCGTCTACGATCGCCGCCGCTTCGCGGACGACGGGACGCTCGAATACGACCCGCTGCAGCGGTACCTCGAGCTCTTCGAGGGCGTCGAGGCCCGATCGCTCTCCGCGTCGAAGGCCGAGGAGTTGGCGGCGCTGCCCCTCTTCGAGCGGTTGGAGCGTCGGATCATCGACGGTGAGCGCAACGGACTCGAGGCCGATCTGGATGAGGCGCTTCGGGAGAAGCCCGCTCTCGCGATCGTCAACGACACCCTGCTGGCCGGCATGAAGGTCGTGGGGGAGCTGTTCGCCAGTGGTGAGATGCAGTTGCCGTTCGTCCTGCAGAGCGCGGAGGTCATGAAGACCGCCGTTGCGCATCTCGAGCCCCACATGGAGCGCACCGACGAGGACGGCAAGGGCACGATGGTCCTCGCCACGGTCAAGGGGGACGTCCACGACATCGGCAAGAACCTCGTCGACATCATCCTGTCCAACAACGGCTACACCGTCGTCAACATCGGAATCAAGCAGCCGGTGGGGGCGATCATCGAGGCGGCCGAGGAGCACGACGCTGACGTCGTCGGCATGAGTGGCCTCCTGGTGAAGAGCACCGTCATCATGAAGGAGAACCTCGAGGAGATGAACTCCCGCGGGGTCGCCACGCGCTTCCCGGTCATCCTCGGCGGTGCCGCGCTCACGCGGGCCTACGTCGAGCAGGACCTCGCGGACGTGTACGACGGCGAGGTCCGCTACGCCCGCGATGCCTTCGAGGGTCTGCGGCTGATGGACGCCGTCATGGCCGTCAAGCGCGGTGAGCCCGGCGCCGCGCTTCCAGAGCGCCGTGAACGCCGTGTAGCGTCCCGCGTCCGCACCGAGTCGTCGGAACCGGTCGAGATGCCGGCCCGGTCTGACGTGGCGACAGACGTCCCGATTCCGGCTCCTCCCTTCTGGGGCGACCGCGTCGTGCGCGGTATCGCTCTTGCCGACTACCTGCCCTACCTGGACGAGCGGGCCCTGTTCCTGGGCCAGTGGGGGCTCAAGCCCGGTCGGGGGGAGTCCGGCGCCTCATACGAGGAGCTTGTCGAGGCTGAGGGACGCCCGCGGCTGCGCACCTGGCTCGACCGCATCCACACCGAGGGAATCATCGAGCCTGCTGTCGTGTACGGGTACTTCCCCTGCTACTCCGAGGGAGACGATCTCGTCATCGTGCACGGGGACGGCCCGCAGGCAGGAGAGGAGCGAGCCCGCCTGACGTTCCCGCGTCAGCACCGCGACCGGCACCTGTGCCTGGCGGACTTCTACCGGCCGAAGGACTCCGGTGAGCTGGATGTCGTGGCCTTCACGATCGTCACCATGGGCCAGGCGGCATCGGACGCCACCGCAGAGCTGTTCGAGAGGGACGCCTACCGCGAGTACCTCGAACTGCACGGACTGTCCGTCCAGTTGACCGAGGCACTGGCCGAGTTCTGGCACGCGCGCGTGCGCGAGGAGCTCGGCCTCAGCGGAGACGACAGCGCTGACATGGAGCACCTCATCGCCAAGCAGGGCTACCAGGGGTCGAGGTACTCGTTCGGCTACCCGGCCTGTCCGGATCTCGAGCAGCAGACCGTGATCATGGACCTGCTCGATCCCGGTCGCGTCGGCGTGCAGCTGTCGGAGGAGTTCCAACTGCACCCTGAGCAGTCCACCAGCGCCATCATCGCGCACCATCCCGAGGCGAAGTACTTCAACGCGACGTGAACGCCCCGGGACAACCCGCGGACCTGCCTGCCGCAGTGCTGTTCGACATGGACGGCACCATCGTCGACACCGAGCATCTGTGGCTCGACGCCGAGCGGGAGGTCATGGCAGCTCTCGGGGCGACGTGGCAGGACGAGGACCAGGTCGTGTGCCTGGGGGGCCCGCTGGAGCGGGTCACGGCATACATGCGCGAACGCTCCGGCACGGGGTTGGACGACGATCAGGTGGGGCGACTGCTCCTGGATGCCATGGAGCACCGCCTCATCACGCAGCCACCCGATTGGCGGCCAGGGGCACGGGAACTGCTCGTCGAGTGCCGCGTCCTGGGTGTGCCGACGGCGCTGGTATCCGCATCGTGGCAGCGGCTCATCTCGGCGGTGGCAGCGACGATCGAGCGGGATCTCGGCGAGCACCCCTTCACCGTCGTCGTGGCCGGGGACGATGTGGCGAACAGCAAGCCGCATCCGGAGCCGTACGTCACAGCGGCGGACCGTCTGGACGTCGAGACGGCTGACTGCCTGGCCATCGAGGATTCGCCCACGGGCATCGTCTCGGCGCGTGACGCCGGCTGCCGAGTGGTCGCCGTGCCTCAGCTGGCCGATGTCTCCGACCTGGGCACCTCGACTCTGACGTCGCTGGCGGGGTGGGACGTGGCGGGCCTGTGGGCTCACGCCTCCGGTTGAGTGCGGCGCCCCGACATCGCCGTGGGCCAGTCCGCTCGTGGCGGGAGAGGTGGGGGAGTGCCGCCCCAGGCAGGACACAGCGCCCGGTGGCTGCACCAGTCACACAGTCGGGATGGTGAGGGCGCAAACGACTCGGT
>JAUHZW010000299.1 GCA_030425745.1 Actinomycetes bacterium | reverse complement strand
CCGGCACCGGGAACTCCGCGCCCGTCCTGTTGACCACCACCGTGAACTCGTGGTCCCCACCGTCGCCGTCGGTCTCCACCGGCTTGGCCGAGAACCGCTCGACGTGCGGCGCGGGGCGCCCCAGTTCGGCGCACATCGCCTCGACGGCGTCGATCAGCGGGCCCGGGCCGCAGCAGTAGACGGCGGTGTCAGGCGCGGCCTCGGAGAGGATCTCCCTCAGCGGCAGCAACCCCTTCTCGTCCTCGGGCCAGATATTCGCGCCGAGGGCCTCGAGCTTGTCCCGGAACGCCATGGAACCCCGTGTGCGCCCGCCGTACCAGAAGGTCCACGGCGCGTCCTTGTCGAAGATCACCTCGCCCAGCATGGGGACCATCGGGGTGACGCCGATGCCGCCGGCGATGAACAGGTAGGACGGCGCGTCGACGAGCGGGAAGTGGTTGCGCGGGCCGCGCGTCTTGACGGCGTCGCCGACCTTGATGTTCTCGTGGACGTACGACGAGCCACCACGACTCTCCGGCTCACGCAGGACGGCGATCCGCCACGTGTCGGCCTGATAGTGGCTGCACAGGGAGTACTGCCGCTCGACCCCGTTCTCGAGCTGCAGGTCTATGTGCGCACCGGGATCCCAGGAGGGGAGCTTCTCCCCACTCGGGGCGCCGAGCCGGATCGTGACGACCCCGTCGGCCTCCTCGACCCGCTCGATGACGACCAGGTCCCGATAGTCCTCGTACACGTACGCCATGGCTAGACCGTAACGGCTCCGGCTGCGGACTCCACGGTCACGGTGCCCGCACTGCCGTCGACGGTGACCTCCATGCCGTCGCGCAGCTGGGCGGTCGCTGTGGTCACGGACAGGACGGACGGGATGCCGAGCTCACGGCTGACGACCACGGCATGACTGTTCATCGCCCCGACATCGACGATGACGGCCCCCGCGATGAGGAACAGCGGGGTCCACGCCGCGTCGGTGAACGGGGCCACCAGCACATCACCAGGCTCCAGCTTGGCCATGTCCGACGGGTCGGTGACCACGCACACCCTGCCCGTGTACCGGCCGGAACCGCCACCGAGGCCGGCGAGCACGTCACCCTCACCCAGAGGGGCCATCTCTCGCTCCGTGCGCCGCTTCCACTGCGACAGCGGCAGCGGATCCTCGGCGATGATGAAAGGCGGCTCGAGTTCGTAGAGGGCCTCGTAGTCGGCCAGCCGCTCAGCGATGACATCGCGGAAGGATGCCGGATCGGCGACGTAGGCATCGAGTTCGTCGTCCAGCAGCATCATGACGTCCTCGGGTCGGGCGAACAGGCCCGCCTCAACGCCACGGCGGCCGAGTTCGCGGATCGTCATGCGCACCTCGTTCACCGCAGCGACACAGGTCGCCTTGGTGCGCTCACGCGCCGGGACGCAGAGCACGGTCGATGCGAGGGCCATCTCGAGCATGCCGAGCGCCTCGTCGTTGCCGGCGAGCGCCTCACGAAGCCGATCGGCCGCGGCCGCACGACGAGCCGACAACCGCTCATGGCGCGCCTCCGGGGAGTCCTCATCCGACGACTTCCGGATGCCCGCGATGAGCTTCAGGGGCGCCAGCGGGTCAGCCTCCCACGAGAGCGCGTGGATGTCCCACTCGTTCGGGCCTCGGGACCCGGACTCACGCATGAAGTCGGCGAAGGAACCGGCGAACGCTCGGGTGTCCGGGGTGCTCGGGTTCAGGATCGCCGCGAGCACCGCAGCCGGACCCTCGTCGAACAGCGCGGTGATCTCGGCCGACGCGTTGGCCTCGCGGGACAGCGCCCACAGCCCGCGCGAGGGCGACGCCGAGTCCACGTCACCCAGACCGGAGATCAGCTCCAGCTGCAGCTCAGGCATCCCGGCCTGAGCGCACAGCCCGGCGAGGATCCCCGGGCCGAGCGTCGATGCGAGGCTGGAGTAGTCGTGCATCGCGAACCCGTTGTCGAGCTCGGGCGCGAATGAACGAGCACGCGCGACGAGTTCTGCGTCGCTGAGGGCCGTGAGATCCGGGCGCTCGGCAGCAAAGGCGGCGGTGCGACGACGGTCGTCGTCGATCTTCGCGAACTCGGTCGATCCGAGTATCTCGCCGATCGTCGCGGCCGCCTTGGCGGAGAGCTCCTCGTTGACGTCGTCCGGATGCGGCTCGTAGGGCGGAGTGTCGGGATGGGATCCGAGCAGGCCCGCATCGAACTCGTCCAGATCCGCACCGAGGCGCAGCCCGAGCAGGCGCATGTGCGAGAGATTCAGGTAGAAGTAGCCGCCGAAGATGCCGACCATGGGAATCTTCGGCGGGGTGTTGAACTCGTCCGGGCCGTAGATGCCGAACTCGACAAACCCGCGGTACCAGCCGGGCAGCAGGCCCTTCTCGAACACCAGGCTCCAGCCCAGCGGGCTCGCCGGGTCGGGCAGCACCTCACCGGCGTTCGCGCGGGTGTAGTACGGCAGGCGCTCGTTGCGTTGCCAGTCGACGATCCAGGTGTCCTTCATGTCTCTCCCCGTGCTGGTGGGT
>JAUHZW010000298.1 GCA_030425745.1 Actinomycetes bacterium | reverse complement strand
TGACCGGCACACCCTCGCGGTACTGCTCCCCGATCCGCCGCGCGTCGTTGTAGCTGCGCGGATGGATGGTCTCGATGCGGGAGAGGTCCGGGGGCGGGGCGTACGCCGGACGACGGTCGGCCAGCGGCGCGGACGTCGGATTACTCGGGGGTGGCGCATCGCTGCGGAAGGTCCGCACGGCGCGGGAGTCCGGGATGGGCCGCACACCACGCGAGCTGTAGCGGTCGTCCTCGTAGCCCGCGTCGTAGCCGGGCTCGTACCCGCGGGGGCGGGACTCCCGGCTGCTGCGTCGTGACTCCTCGTACTCGGCGTACTCGTCGTAGCCGTCGTCGTCGCCGTGATCCTCGACAAGACCCAGGTACACGGCCATCTTGCGCATGGCGCCAGCCATCTCCTGTTGTCCTCCCCTGTGCCGGCATCGGCCGATGCCACGGTTCCGCTCCGGCGTCGGGTGACACCGGATGACCTGACGTTACTGCACGTACGCCCGTGCCCCGAGTATCGCGCCCCCCACCCGAACCTGTGTCGCCCCGTGCGCCACAGCCTGCTCCAGATCACCGCTCATGCCCGCGGAGATGACCCGTGCCTCCGGATGCCGGCTTCGCAGGTCCTCGGACAGGGCCTGCAGCCGGGCGAAGGCCCGGTCGGCACTGTCGGCTGGGACACCGGAACCCGGGTTCGGGGCCACCGCCATCAGGCCCTCCAGACGAAGGGCACCCTCCTGCCCGACCCGATCAGCGAGGTCGGGCAGTTCCTGCGGAAGAGCGCCCCCACGCCCCGGAACGGGCTCGGGATCGAGATTGACCTGCAGCAGGACACCGGTCACGCGTCCCGCCGACGCCGCGGCCCTCCCCAGGGCCGTCACCAGTTCCGGCCGATCGACAGACTCGACGACGGACGCCCACCGGACCACATGGGAAGCCTTCTTGCGTTGGAGCTGGCCGATCATGTGCCATGTCAGGGAGCGAGCCGCCGAACCGCACTCCTCATACTTGGCCCGCCCCTCCTGATCACGGTTCTCGCCGACGTCAGTGACCCCGAGAGTGGCCAGGAGGTCGACGTCACTCGCCGGGAACGTCTTCGTGACCACGATGAGTCGCACGGGATCGACCCGCCCAGCAGCAGCCGCCGCCCGATCGATGCGTGCGCGGACGGCCGTGAGGTTCGCCGCCAACTCGTCACGACGCGCGGTCTCCCCGCCGGTCAGGCCCTCAGCGATCATGGGGCCATTGTCCCGTCATCGAACCCGCGGCTCCCGCTGACGGGGGCCTCCTGCGGCCGGACGATGACCATGCCCTGCCGTCCGGTGATCCCGTCGCGACGGTGGGAGAACAGATC
Source organism: Actinomycetes bacterium (assembly GCA_030425745.1). Lineage (GTDB taxonomy): Bacteria > Actinomycetota > Actinomycetes > S36-B12 > S36-B12 > UBA10649. The sequence continues at coordinate 1,187 of JAUHZW010000298.1, read as the reverse complement.
GTCATGCTCCGCAGTGCATCCCCCGACCAGCAGGACCGCGTCATCGGGCACGTCCAGCTCCTGCAGGCGCGCTCGGACTCCCGCACGGACATCGATGCCGGGCTGCCCGTCGGCGCAGGTCACCACGCTGGCCGATGCCACCGCCCCTGAGCACCGCGCTCTCAACTCGTCGACCCGCGATGGCGGCACGGGATAGCACCGACCGCAGATGGCAGGCCCCAGCACCACTCGGGCGGGCCGCACACGGCGGGAGAGCATCGCCGCCACCGTGGCACCGACGACGTCCTCCACGAGGCCCCGCCAACCGCAGTGCACGGCACCCACCGTCACATCGTCATCCCCCGCGATGGCGAGGGTCAGACAGTCGGCGCCCAACGCGAGCAGGGCGACATCGGGGCGATCGCAGATCACAGCGTCGGCGACGGGATCCTGGCCGCTCCGTGCGCTCGCGATCACCGAGTCGTCGACGACGACCACATCGGAGCCGTGAACGGCGGACAGGGCGATCAGCTCACCCGCTCCCATCACCCGGCGCACGCGGTCCCGGTTCGCCGCGACCGCTCGTGGCTCGTCGCCGACATGGCTCGCGAGGTTCAGGGACGAGAACCGTCCGACGCTCATGCCCCCGGAACGACCGGTGGCCGCCCAGATCGCTGGGCGGCCACCGGTCGTGGAGGGATCGATCACACCCCGGTGGGGTGGATGCCACTCCATCGTTTCGCTGCTTCCGGGAATTCGCTACTTCAGGAAGTCGGGGATGTCGAGGTCGTCATCGGCATCGTCGAAGACGATGGTGCGGGACGGACCCGACGGCGCGACGACGGCGGGCACCTCACCGGTGTCGCCATCCCGCAGCCGGCCCGTGCCGCCTGCCGTGGCGGCGGCAGGCACCTTCTTGACCGGCGGCTCGCCACCTTCGAAACCGGCAGCGATGACCGTGACCCGTACCTCATCGCCCAGGGTGTCGTCGATCACGGCGCCGAAGATGATGTTGGCGTCGGGGTGCGCCGCATCCGAGACGAGGCGCGCGGCCTCGTTGATCTCGAACAGGCCCAGATCGCTGCCGCCGGACACCGACAGCAGCACCCCGTGCGCACCGTCGATCCCGGCCTCGAGCAATGGGCTTGAGATGGCTTTCTCCGCAGCTTCCACCGCCCGATCCTCACCGCGGGCCGAGCCGATGCCCA
>JAUHZW010000297.1 GCA_030425745.1 Actinomycetes bacterium | reverse complement strand
CGCGGCAACGGCAAGATCATCCAGGAACTCGAGAGCCTGTTCCGCGGCGCCGGCTGGAACGTCATCAAGGTGGTGTGGGGTCGGCAGTGGGACTCCCTCCTCGCGGCTGATCGCGACGGCGCCCTCGTCAACATCATGAACAACACTCCCGACGGCGACTTCCAGACCTTCAAGACCGAGGACGGCGCCTTCGTCCGCGAGCACTTCTTCGGCCGCGACCCGCGCACCGCCAAGCTCGTCGAGGCATGGAGCGACGAGGACATCTGGCGGCTCCAGCGCGGCGGCCACGACTACCGCAAGATGTATGCGGCCTATGACGCAGCGACCCGCGTGAAGGGCCAGCCCACCGTGATCCTCGCCAAGACGATCAAGGGCTGGACTCTCGGCTCGCACTTCGAGGGCCGCAACTCCACGCACCAGATGAAGAAGCTGACGCTCGACGACCTCAAGGACTTCCGCGATCGGCTGCACATCCCGATCACGGATGCCCAGCTCGAGGAGAATCCGTACCTGCCGCCCTACTACCACCCGGGCGAGCAGGACGAAGCCATCGAGTACATGCACCATGTGCGCCGCAATCTGGGCGGCTCGTACCCGGCCCGGTCGTCGGTCGCACCGCCGCTCGCCCAACCGGCAGACGATGCGTATGCCGTCGTCAAGCGTGGCTCGGGCAAGCAGGAGGTCGCCACGACGATGGCGTTCGTGCGCCTGCTGAAGGACCTGATGAAGGATCCTGAGATCGGGCCGCGCTTCGTGCCGATCATCCCCGACGAGGCCCGCACCTTCGGGATGGACTCCCTGTTCCCGACGGCGAAGATCTACTCCCCGCACGGCCAGCAGTACCTGTCCGTCGATCGCGAGCTGATGCTCAGCTACAAGGAGTCCGAGATCGGCCAGATCCTCCATGAGGGCATCAACGAGGCCGGCTCGGTCGCGTCGTTCACCGCTGCCGGCACGTCGTACTCCACCCACGGCGAGCCGATGATCCCGATCTACATCTTCTACTCGATGTTCGGGTTCCAGCGCACGGGTGACGGCTTCTGGGCGGCCATGGACCAGATGGCCCGCGGGTTCGTCATCGGGGCCACGGCCGGACGCACCACGCTCAACGGTGAGGGCCTGCAGCATGAGGACGGCCACTCGCACCTGCTGGCCGCCACCAACCCGGCCGTCGTGGCCTACGACCCCGCCTATGCCTACGAGGTCGGCCACATCGTCAAGGACGGCCTGCGCCGGATGTACGGCAATGACCCGGAGAACGTCTACTACTACCTGACGATGTACAACGAGCCGTACGTCCAGCCGGCTGAGCCCGAGGGCGTCGACGTCGAAGGCATCCTCAAGGGCATGCATCTCGTGAGCCCCGCTCCAGCGGATGCGACCGGCCCCCGCGCCCAGCTGCTCGCCAGCGGCGTCGGCGTGAACTGGGCCCTCAGGGCGCAGGAGCTGCTGCGTGATGAGTGGGGTGTGCAGGCAGACGTCTGGTCGGTCACCTCCTGGAATGAACTGCGACGTGACGGCCTCGCGGTCGACCGCCACAACCTGCTGCATCCCGACGGGGAGCGCCGGGTCGCCTATGTGACCGAGCGTCTCAGCGGCCGTCCCGGCCCCGTCATCGCGGTCTCGGACTACATGCGTGCGGTTCAGGACCAGATCCGCGAATGGGTGCCGGGCGACTTCGTCTCACTCGGCACCGACGGCTGGGGCATGTCCGACACCCGCGGCGCTCTGCGGCGGCACTTCCTCGTCGATGCCGAGTCGATCACGGTCCAGACGCTGGCGCGGCTCGCGGCGTCCGGCGAGTTCGACGGCAGCCGCATCGCTGAAGCCATCCAGCGATACCAGCTCGACGACCCGGCCGCCGCTGACGCCGGCAACACCGAGGGCAGCGGCTGACCATGTCGAACGATCCGCGGAGGTTCCTGCGCTACCTGGAGGCGGAGCGCAACGCCTCCCTGCTCTACCGGTCACTCGCGGACCTCGTCGACGGCGACCGACGCGAGGCCCTTCTCGAGTTGGCCCAGATCGAGGACGAGCACGCAGCCCACTGGGTCGCCAAGCTCGAGGAGAACGGCGTCGAGGTGCCGCCGGCCCCGACGACGCTGGATGTGTCGGACGCCGCCCTCGTCTCGCGCGCGCAGGGTGCCGGGTTCATCGACGTGCTCCGCCATCTGGAGGAGGCTGAGGGCGCCGACGCAGGCATGTACGACGACGAACCCGAGGCCCCGGACTTCATGTCCCAGGACGAGCGGGAGCATGTCGAGCTGTTCCAGCAGATGCGCACCTCGCTCGAGAAGCCGGGTTCGGCGATGACCCTGCTCGCCTCCCGCAAGGCGGTCTCCGGGGGCGAGTCGTGGCATCGCACCGACAAGTCCGGGTCCATGCGCGCCGCGGTCTTCGGCGTGAGTGACGGCCTGGTCTCGAACACGGCCCTCGTCATGGGCTTCGCAGGTGCCGCACCGAGCAACGCGACGATCCTGTTCGCCGGGCTCGCCGGGCTCTTCGCCGGCGCCTTCAGCATGGCCGCCGGT
>JAUHZW010000296.1 GCA_030425745.1 Actinomycetes bacterium | reverse complement strand
CCACGACCCAGCAGCCCGACGTTGATCGGGTATCGCTCGGTGGCGCGCAGCCCGTGACCGATGACCCACGACGAGCCCAGGCCCACGCCCCACATCGGGCCGGCCTCCTGGCCGATGACCGTCGTCACCCCGGACGACAGCTCAGACTCCAGCACGCGCGGGCTGAGGGTGTGCACGTGGGTGTCGATGCCGCCGGGAGTGGCGATCAGGCCGTCGCCGTCGATGACGACGGTGCCGGTGCCGACCACCACATCGATGTCATCGGCGGTGTCGGGATTGCCGGCCTTGCCGATGCCGCTGATGCGGCCGTCCCGGATGCCGATGCTCGCCACCTGCACGCCATCGATCGGATCCAGCACGATCACGTTGGTGATGAGGACGTCACAGCTCTCGCGCGCCGACAGGGCCTTCAGCCCGATGCCGTCACGGCCGGTCTTGGCGAAGCCCACCCGCAGCTCGTCACCGGCATCCGGCACGCGTGAGTCGATGCGCAGCCGCAGGTGCGTGTCGCCGAGGGTGATGATGTCGCCCGCGTGCGGGCCGAACGGACCGGTCATGCGTCACCGCCGGACTCGCCGGACCCACTGGACTGACGGTGGGTCATCGCTCGACCGATCGCCTGCTCCGCATCGGCGCCCTCGCCCACGGAAACACCATCGACGAGATCGAGATACCCGCAGGATCGCAGCAGGCCCAGTGCGCGCTCGCGGACCTCCGGATCGTCGAGCGCGCCGTCAACCAGCCCCGACGTGCCGATCTGCACGCGAGCACCGCCGATGCCGCACACCGGCAGGCCGAGCGTCTCGTGCGGGCGCACCCAGACCGTGTCTCCGGTCGGTACGGCGAGGCGCCTGCCGAAGGCCGCGGAGCGGTCGAGGCGCAGGCGGGGGTTCACCTCGGCGAGGTGGATGTGGGAGGTCAGGCCGATGGCGACATCGGACTCGTTGGTGATGGCCAGGACCGCCTCGGGCTCCGGAGCGGTATCGCGATCGCCCGGTGCAGACAGGTGCGCTCCGAACGGGTCCGGCACGACCACGAGGCGCGTGCCGTCGTCGAACCTCGCCTCCACCCGCACCTCGGCGACGACCTCCGGCACACCGGCCATGACGTCATCGACGGTCAGGACGGAAGAGGCACGATCACGGACCGTCGTCAGGTCAAGGCCGTCCCGCGCCCACTCACAGACCGCGTCGGCGATGAGCGCCGTGGCCTCCGGCGCATTGAGCAGCAGTCCGCGATCGCGACGGCCCTGCGCGAGGAGAGCCTGCAGGTGCAGCAGAAGGCGATCGGACTCACCCGGCGTGAGCGCCATGTGCACCTCCTCCGCGAACCGCCCCGGCAGATCCGCGTCTGCCCCGCCGAGGACGAGGCTATCGACCCCAGGGATCGTGAGGTGCCCGCGTGCGCCATAGTCGTGCCATGACCATCGTCGTACGTCCCGCCACCTCCGCTGATCTCGAGGATGCCGGGCGCATCTGCGTCGACGCCTATGAGACGGCCGGGCAACTGGATGACGGTCCGCATCAGGGATACGGAGCGGTGCTGGCCGACACCGCCTCGCGGATGCAGGACGCGGTGCTGCTCGTCGCCGAGCGCGATGGTGACATCGTCGGCACGGTCACCATCTGCCCGCTCGGATCATCGGTCGCGGAGATCGGGCGGGAGGGCGAGGTCGAGTTCCGGTTTCTCGCCGTGGATCCCGCCGCGTGGCGCACCGGAGTCGCGGACGCGCTCATCGAGGCCTGCGATCAGCACGCGCGCGCGACGGGGGCGCACTCACTGGCCATCAGTGTCCGCGACATCAACCACGGAGCGCGGGCGCTGTACGAGAAGCGGGGCTTCGCCCGGCAGGCGGACCGGGACTGGTCCCCGGTGCCCAACGTCGAGCTCTATGTGCTGACGAGGAGTGTGTCCGGCTAGTCGAGGACCGCGAGGACGTCGCCCTCGCTGACGGTGTCACCGGCCTGCACGCTGATCTCACGCACGGTGCCGGCGATCTCGACGACCACCGGGATCTCCATCTTCATGGACTCCAGGATGAGCAGGGTCGCGCCGACGTCGACGGAGTCACCGACCTCGGCGACGATCGAGTGGACGGATGCCACCATCTCGGCCCTGACTGTCTGCTCCACGCTGCTCTCCTGTCGAGTGAACCTGTGCGCAGGCTACTCGCCGGAGCCCTCGGATCGATAGGTGATCGACACCTGACGGATGCGTGTCACGATCTGCATCCGCAGCCGATCCGGTGCCGGCGTCGCACCGCAGGAGCGCTGCACCAGCGCCTTGACGGTGCGGACCACCTGGAACTGGTGCACGCACGGCGCACACTCCTCGAGGTGCTGGACGATCAGCACGCGATGCTCCTCGGCGACCTCGCCGTCGAGGTACTCATGGACGTGCTCGAGGACCTCTGTGCAGGGGGTCGCGTGCGGGTTGCCGCAGCTCATGCCGCACCTCCCTCGTCGTCCGAGTCATCGGGGCCGTCGTCATCCCCGCGAGCGGTGAGGAACCCGCGCTCGATCGCATAGTCCTCGAGCTGCTCCC
>JAUHZW010000295.1 GCA_030425745.1 Actinomycetes bacterium | reverse complement strand
GCCGCACTACCCGGGCCGCTCGATGGCGACGGCCCGCGGGATCCGACGCTCGCCGCTGCACACGTACCTGCAGCAGCAGGGCGCGTACTTCCGCGACGTGAGCGGCTGGGAGGGTGCGGATTGGTTTGCCGGCCCCGGCCGGACCCCGGAGCCCGGGGCACTCACCTGGGGTCGTCCCGCATGGTTCGACATCTGGGCCGCTGAGCACCGCGCGATCCGCGAGGGTGTCGGGATCATGGACATGTCCTTCATGTCCTGCTTCTCGGTGACCGGCCCGGATGCCGGGGCATTCCTGGACCGCCTGTCGACCAACCGGGTGGACGGTGAGCCGGGTGTCATCACATACACGCAGTGGCTGAACAGCGCGGGCACGATCGAGGCGGACCTCACGGTCACCAAGCGGGATGATGACTCGTTCCTGGTCGTTGCGTCAGACACTGCGCACGGTCACGTGGGTGCGTGGCTTCGTCGTCATTCATCGGACTACGACGTCGCTGTGGCAGACGTGACCTCGGGCATCGCGCAGATCAACGTGCAGGGCCCGCTCTCGCGGGAACTGCTGCAGCGCGTCACCTCCGTCGACCTGTCGAACGAGGCCTATCCGTTCCGTACTGCCCGCACGATCGACATCGGACACGTGCGTGTGCTCTGCGCTCGCATCACGTACCTGGGTGAACTCGGCTTCGAACTGCACGTGCCGACGGAACTCGCTGCGCACGTGTACGAGACCCTCGTCGAGGCCGGAGCCGATCTGGGGCTGCGACACGTCGGCCTCAAGGCGCTCGCGAGCCTGCGTCTGGAGAAGGGGTATCGCGACTACGGGCATGACATCGACAACACCGACAACGTCATCGAGGCCGGCCTGGCGTTCACGGTCGACTGGGACCACGACTTCATCGGACGCAACGCCCTGCAGGTCATCACGGATCAGGGCGCGCCTCATCGGCGACTCGTGCAGGTGCGGTTGCTGGACCCCGAGCCGATGCTCCACCACGCGGAGATCGTCCTGCGCGATGGGGAGCCTGTGGGCGATGTCCGCGCGGGCAGCTACGGCCACACCCTCGGCGGTGCGGTAGGCCTCGCCATGATCGAGCTCGACGAGCCGATCACGACTGATCTGCTCGATGCTTCAACCTGGGAGGTCGACGTCGCTGGTCGCCGCGTGCCGGCCGAGGTGTCGCTGCGACCGATGTACGACCCGCGGAACGAGCGCATTCGGGCGTAGCCGCAGGGCACCGGATTCAGGCGCCCGGCGGAGCGCTGATGGCGCTGATCCGAGCCAGCCCCTGCGGGGTCGAGGCGGCCGTGGGGTCGAGGTCGGCCATCGGGATGGGCGCGGAGCCCCAGTCCGCCAACTGCTTCTCTATCGCACGACGTGCCTTGTCCAGCTTGCGCGCCACCATGCGCCGGGTCGCCCAATCGCGTTCCCGATCGCGGAGCGCCTGCTCGACAGCCTCCTGCTGCTCGAGGGTGGCCGGCAGGCCGAAGGCCCGCATCAGGCCGGTGACGATCTCGATCCGGTAGTCGTGAGCCCGACGCACGAACGTGCCCGGCTTGGACTGCATCCCGTTGAACAGGTCGACCGTCGCGAGTGCGAACGATGTGATGGGACGGAACTTCGCCTCCCGCGGCACCAGCGGCGGACGCCCCGCGGGCGGCCCCATCCACCACGGCTCCTGCACCACCATCTCGTACCCGTACTTGTTCACCGGATCGTCGTGGTGCACGACCATGACGTGCCGGTTCTCGCCCGCAGACCCGGGCTCGAGCTCGTCCGGCTGGCTCACCAGCAGCAGGCGGCCGTCAGGATCCACGGCACTCGAATCGTGACGCCAGGCCTTCCACAGGTGCGTGCGGAACGGCACGCCCAGGTAAAGGCCGCCGTCGACCCCGAGGTCGTCGAGGCGATCGAACCGCACGGTTCCGTCATCGCCGACGGTCAGGTCGAGGGCGACGTTCGCGCCGAGGCTTTCGCCGATCAGGACGACGGTCGGTCGCTCGCCGGGCGCGCGGTCGGCGAGCCGGTCGCGGATGCCCTCCAGCACGAGGCGCGTGAGCTCGACGGCTTCCGCGGTGCGGGTGAGGGCCAGCGCCGAGGGCACGAGGGCGTACTGCGGGACGACGATCGCGCAGTCACCGCGCGTCAGGTACTCCAGACCCTCGGCGATCGAGTAGTTGAAGTAGCCGACACCGGTGGGTGAGCCCACGCAGATGAAGCCCCGGTCGAAGGCGCCCACATCCTCCATGTCCTGCAGGGTCAGGCGCGCTCGCTCGCTCAGTGACTCCGCTGACTCGTACCCGCCCACCACCCGCACGGGGTCGATGGCGGGTTCGCCCATGACATCGGTGATGTCCTGCGCGGTGAGAGCCATGAGCACGAACCGCCGGCCCTCTTTCCCGAGGGTGTCGAACGGCATCGAGCTGGCCGGGCCGGTGGACACGTGCGGAGACGTCGGCGGCTCCGGATAGGCGGGCTCGACGATGTCGTCCTGCTTCTGGATGCGCTGGGTGACGAGATTGAGGGCGGCTATCCCCCCGAAGGTGAGCCCGCCGAGCAGCACACCATGGG
>JAUHZW010000294.1 GCA_030425745.1 Actinomycetes bacterium | reverse complement strand
GGGCACCTTCCCCCATGTTGTCCACAGCTCCATCCACAGGGCTCATGGACGGTGTCAGACCCGATCCGTAGCGTTCGCACTGTGTCGGTATATGAGCTGCATCCAGATGAGGAGATGAGCGGCATCGACCGCACTCCTCCCACCGACAATGCCGCCGAGCAGTCCGTCCTCGGCGCGATGCTGCTGAGCAAGGACGCCATCGCCGATGTCGTCGAGGTCCTCCGCGAGGACGACTTCTACCGCCCCGCTCATCAGGTGATCTACGGGGCCATTCTCGATCTCTACGGCCGGGGCGAGCCCGCCGACGCCGTCACCGTCGCCGCCGATCTCTCGAAGGCCGGTGAGATCGGGCGCATCGGCGGTGCCCCGTACCTGCATGAGCTCGTCTCGATGGTGCCGACCGCAGCGAACGCCGGCTACTACGGGCGCATCGTGCGGGAGAAGGCGATCCTGCGCCGCCTCGTCGAGGCCGGCACCCGCATCGTCTCGATGGGCTACGCCGGCGAGGGTGACGTCGATCAGACCGTCGACCGTGCGCAGGCCGAGGTCTACGACGTCACCGACCGGCGTACGAGCGAGGACTACGCGCCGCTCAGCGACATCATGGGCGAGGCCCTCAACGAGATCGAGGCCATCTCCAACCGCAACGGCGAGATGGTCGGAGTGCCGACCGGGTTCACCGAGCTCGACAAACTGACCAACGGCCTGCACCCCGGGCAGCTCATCATCGTCGCGGCGAGGCCCGCGATCGGCAAATCGACCCTCGGCGTGGACATAGCGCGTGCCGCGTCCATCAAGCACGGACTGACGAGTGCAATCTTCTCCCTTGAGATGAGCCGCAGCGAGATCGTCATGCGACTGCTGTCGGCGGAGGCCCAGGTTCCCCTGCACCACATGCGTGCCGGAACGATGAGTGACAGCGACTGGACCAAGCTCGCGAACAAGATGGGCGTGGTCAGCGAGGCACCGCTGTTCATCGACGACTCACCGAACATGACCCTGATGGAGATCCGCGCGAAGTGCCGGCGCCTGAAGCAGCGTCACGACCTTCGCCTGGTGATCGTCGACTACCTCCAGCTCATGACGAGCGGCAAGCGTGTCGAGAGTCGTCAGCAGGAGGTCTCCGAGTTCTCCCGGTCACTCAAGCTGCTGGCGAAGGAGTTGGGTGTTCCCGTCATCGCGATCAGTCAGCTGAACCGTGGTCCGGAACAGCGCACGGACAAGAAGCCGATGCTGTCCGATCTTCGCGAGTCGGGATGCCTTCCGGCGTCGACGGGAATCATTCGCGCCGATACCGGCGTCGAGGTGACCATGGGCGAGCTCTACGACTCCGGTGAGCGCAATGTGCCGGTCTGGTCGTTGGACGACTCTCTGCGCTATGTCGAGCGGCCGCTCACGCACGTCTTCCGCACAGGCCGCAAGGAGGTCTTCCGGGTGAAGACGGCGAGCGGCCGAGTCGTCGACGCCACCGCCAACCACCCGATGCTCACCTACAACGGCTGGCGCGCCCTGGGCGAACTGGACTCCGGTTCCCGGATCGGCATTCCGCGACACGTCCCTGCACCTTCACACGAAACCGAGTGGTCCGACGATCAGGTCATCGTGCTGGCACACATGATCGGTGACGGGTCGGTCCTTCCGCGGCAGCCCATCCGCTACGCCACCAAGGACCCGGCCAACGTCGCCGTCATGAGTGAGAGTGCACCGCGTGCCTTTGCTGTGAAACTGCGCGTTGATGAGTACGAGATGGCCCGCTGCACGACTTTGCGGTTCGCCAGCGTCCGCCCAGTCACCCATGGAGTCCGCAACCCCATCGCTGAGTGGATGGACGAGCTGGGTCTGTTCGGCAAGCGCAGTCACGAGAAGTTCGTCCCCGAAGCGGTCTTCTCGCTCCCCAAGAGACAGATCGCCTTGTTCCTGAGGCACCTCTGGGCGACGGACGGGTCCATCCAGATCACGAAGAATCGCCGTGGCGGGAGGATCTACTACGCAACCACGAGCCGGCGTCTCGCTGACGATGTGACGCGACTCCTCCTGCGGTTCGGCCTGAACGCCAGGATCCGAGTTGCCCGGAAGGCCGGATACCGCGACGGCTACCACGTTGACATCTCCGGTGGTGCCGACCAGAAGGTGTTCCTCCGTCGGATCAACGCGCACGGCGTACGCGGCCAGATCGGCGCAGAACTGCTCGCGATCCTGGAGACCGTGCCCGAAAACACCAACCGCGACACCCTCCCCAAGGAAGTCTGGAGTCGCGTCCGCGAGGTCATTGCCGAGAAGGGCATCACCCATCGCGAGTTCCAGGCCGAACTCGGCACCCAGTACTGCGGCAGCACGCTCTGGAAGTCGGCCCCGAGCCGCGAGAGGCTGACTCGAGTGGCTGCGGTGCTCGATGACGACGATCTGGAACTCCTGGCCACCAACGACGTCTACTGGGACGAGATCGTCTCCATCGAGTCCCTTGGTGAGTTGGATGTCTTCGACGCAGAGGTCCTCGGAACCCACAACTTCATCGCAGACGGAGTCGCGGTGCACAACTCACTGGAGCAGGACGCGGACATGGTTGTGCTGCTCCATC
>JAUHZW010000293.1 GCA_030425745.1 Actinomycetes bacterium | reverse complement strand
CCGCCCTTGACGGTGTCGAAGGTGTGCCACTCCCAGTTGTCCTCCTCGACATTGGCCAGGGCCGCGCACATGCCGCCCTGCGCCGCACCGGTGTGGGACCGCGTCGGGTAGAGCTTCGTGAGGACAGCCGTGCGAGCGCGGCCGCTGGACTCCAGTGCGGCTCGCATGCCGGCGCCGCCGGCTCCGACAATGACAACGTCGTATGCATGCGTCTGCATCGAAGCGTCTCCTTCTTGGGTGCGGTCTGGCGGGGTTCTAGCCGATGTTGGGATCGAAGGTGAAGATGACGAGGGTGCCGAGGATGATCGTGAACGCGGCGGCTACGTACAGGATCATCTTCAGCCAGAAGCGGGTCTGGTCGCGCTCGGCGTAGTCGTTGATGATGGTGCGCAGGCCGTTGGTGCCATGGAGCATGGCGAGCCACAGCATCATGAGGTCCCAGACCTGCCAGAACGGGCTGCTCCAGCGGCCGGCGACGAAGGCGAAGTTGATGCGCTGCACGCCGCCGTCGAGGATGTTCATGATCACCAGGTGTGCCAGGACGAGGAACACCAGGACGATGCCGGAGATGCGCATGAACAGCCACGAGTAGAGCTCGAAGTTGCTGCGCTGGCCGGTGCGCTGTGTGGAGCGCGGGGCCGGGATGCTGACGGGACCGGGCTGGGCTGTCGTGCTCATGAGGTGCTCCCGAACATGGCCTCGATGGTGTGCTTGAGCATGAAGAAGGTGCCGGGCACCATCAGGACGATCCAGACGGCACCGATGGCCCAGGTCATCTGGCGCTGGTAGCGCGGTCCGCGGGACCAGAAGTCGACCAGGATCACCCGCAGGCCGTTGAGGGCGTGATAGAGCACAGCGCCGACGAGGCCGACCTCGAGGAGGTTGACGATCGGCGTCTTGTACGTCGCGATGACGAGGTCGTAGGCCTCAGGAGAGACGCGAACGAGCGCGGTGTCGAGCACGTGGACGATGAGGAAGAAGAAGACCGCGACACCGGTGATGCGATGCAGGACCCATGTCCACATCCCCTCCCCGCCGCGATACAGCGTGCCGACCGGCAACGTTGCCATGCCACCTCCAGTGGGACCTCCCCCAAGCATGCGCTCCGGGGGTGTCCTCAGACTACCGAGGAGCGCACCACCCGGCACGGCCGGATACATGGACGTCCTATGTCTTAGGTCACAGGCCCCTCACGACTCTCGATGCCTGCTGGGTTGTTGTGGGGTTTCCTCACGCACCCCCCACGACAACCCAGCAGGCATAGGTAGGTTGCCGGGCATGCGAGCCGTCGAATGGATGCCCCAGAACCGAGCCCTACGCCTCATCGACCAGACCCGACTGCCGGGGGAGTCGGTCACCGTCGACTGCACCACGGTCGACGAGGTCGTCGATGCGATCGTCCGACTCGTGGTCCGCGGGGCGCCGGCCCTCGGGGCGGTGGGCGGCTACGGCGTGGCCGTCGCCATGGCCCAGGCAGAACGCGAGGGGTGGGACGCGGCCCGGCTGGATGGCGAGGTGCGACGGGTCCGCGACGCCCGTCCCACCGCCGTCAACCTGGCCTGGGGTGCCGACCGGGTCATCCCGCTCATGGGTGAGGGCATCGAGGCCGTGATCACCGAGTCGGACGCGATCATGGCCGAGGACGAGGCGGCGAATCGCGAACTGTCCCGGCTCGGGGCCGACTGGATCCTCGCCCACACCGGCCGGGACAAGGTCCGAGTCCTGACCCACTGCAACACGGGGTTCCTCGCCACGACGGCATGGGGCACCGCCCTCGGCATCGTCCGAGAACTCCACGCCCGAGGAGTTCTGGAACTCGTCTACGCCGACGAGACCCGGCCCCTCCTGCAGGGCTCTCGCCTGACGTCCTGGGAGCTCACCCACGATGGCATCGACCACGTCGTCCAGGTCGACGGAGCCGCTGCCAGCACGATCCTGCGCGGACTGGTGGACGTTGCCATCATCGGCGCCGATCGCATCGCCCGCAACGGTGACACCGCCAACAAGATCGGCTCCGTCAGCGTCGCACTCGCGTGTGCCGACGCGGGCATCCCCTTTGTCGTCGCGGCTCCGTCGTCGACAGTCGATCTCTCGACTCTGTCCGGCGAGGACATCCCGATCGAGCTGCGCGACGGATCGGAGGTCACGACTCTTGCCGGCGTCGTCACGGCTCCGGACGGCGCGCGAGGCTTCAACCCCGCGTTCGACGTCACCCCATCGCGGCTCATCAGCGCGATCGTCACCGAGCAGGCGGTGGTGGAGCCGGATGGTTCGTCACCGATCGATGCTCTGGTGGCCACGTCATGAGTGCACAGGAACTCGCCGCGACTCTTCAGCTCCTCGACGCCACGGGCATGAACTCCGGCACGGCCGGCAACCTCTCGGTGCGGGTGGAGGGTGGCCTGCTGGTCACCCCGTCCGCGGTGCCGCCGGCCCATGTCACAGGTGACCGGATCGTCCGGCTCGACATGCACGGCAACGTCCTGAGCGACGGTGTGCCGACCAGCGAGTGGCGGATCCACCGAGACATCTACGCTGCTCGGCCCGATGCCGGAGCCATCGTGCACATGCACTCCGTGCACGCGACG
>JAUHZW010000292.1 GCA_030425745.1 Actinomycetes bacterium | reverse complement strand
CGCGCAGCCCGGAGTCCAGGGATCTGGAGCTCTTCACATGTCCCTCACTGTCCCGCACCCAGACGGGTACCTGATGATGCTACGTGGGGTTTCGGACCGAACCGCGACGCGAATATCCAGTGATCGGTCAGAAATGCAGCCCCCGGAACTCGGGGCCGGATCACGGTGGGGTGAGTGGGCCTAGGTGGACTTGAACCACCGACCTCTTCCTTATCAGGGAAGCGCTCTAACCAAACTGAGCTATAGGCCCTCGTGCGAGCCGCAATGCTATCTCACCTTCCGGGGGTGGGCTGACCACCCCCGGGACGCTCGGATCACCGGTCAGCGACGCAGTGCGAGGACCGGCCGGAGGCCCACCACGGCCGACATGATCACACCGGTCAGGCCGATGACGATGCCGACGGCCAGCACCCAGAGCTCCCAACCGGAACCGGGGCCGAAGAAGCCGACCGCCCCGGCCAGTTGGAGCAGCAGACCGGCGCCGGTGAGTGAGATGCCCACGATGGCCACTGAGCGCGGGCGGAAACGGCGCTTGATGGCCAGGCTCGCCGCGATGATCACCAGGACATCGCCGGCGATGCTGACGGCCAGCCCCAACGGGATGGTCACGAGCAGGAATAGCCAGCCGACGGACCAGTAGTCATCACCACCGAGGAGCGCGCCAGCAAAAGGGGCGAGCAGGATCGCCGGGCCGGTCACCCCGAGCACTAGACCCGTGATCGACAGGCCCTTCACTGGATCACACCTCGTCGGAGAGGACGACCTCGAGACCGCCGGTGAGGCCCACGGTCAGGTTGTAGAGGATCGCGAAGATCGTCGACAGCAGAGTGACCAGCACGATCTCGATGGACGCGACGATCACCGCCACGCCCATGACCCGGTTCAACTCCGTGTAGTCGAGCAGGTTGAACCCGGTGGCCGCAGTGCCGACGACATCATCGACGGTCTTGGACACCGTGACGAACACTCCCGTGACGTCGAGCACCCACCACAGGGCGCCGACCGCCACGACGATGATGATGCCGATGGACAGGGCGAGCATGAAGGCAGCCTTGGTCACCGACCAGGGGTCGACGCGCGTGACGTAGAGCCGGGCGCGCTTCGGCGTCCGGGCTGCCTCGGTCATGCGCCGGATCCCTCCTCGGTCTCAACCACCTCGGTGACCTCGCCTTCCGGCGCGGCCTCGATCGCCTCGACGTCGTCACCCTCGTCGAGTTCCTCCTCCGCCGCGTCGCCTCGGGCGACAGCGACGATCGAGACGTCGTCGTTCAGGTTCATGAGCGTCACGCCCATGGTGTCACGGCCGGACGGCCGGACCTCTTCGACGCGCGTGCGGATGACCACACCGTTGGAGGCGATCGCGAACAGTTGATCGTCCTGATCGCACACCATGGCGCCGACCAGGGCGCCGCGCTCCTCGACGAGCTTCATCGCCCGGACACCGAGGATGCCGCGGCCCTTCGACGCCCACTCCTCGACGGGGGTGCGCTTGGCATAGCCGCCGTCAGTGATGGTGACAACGAAGGTGTCGGGCCGCACGACGTCCATCGCCAACAAGGCGTCGTCCTCACGGAACCGCATGCCGATGACGCCGCTGGTGGCGCGGCCCATCGGGCGCAGGGTGTCCGCGTCAGCGGTGAACCGTGCCGACATTCCCTTGCGGGAGAACAGGATGAGGTCATCGGACTCCGCCACGACGCGTGCTGAGATGAGCTCGTCGTCCTCGGCGAGGTTGATGGCGATGAGGCCGCCCTGTCGGTTCTTGTCGTACTCCGACAGCTTCGTCTTCTTCACGAGGCCGCGGCGGGTGGCCATGACGAGGTAGCTGTTCTCCTCGAAGTCGGGCATCGCCAGCACCTGCGCGATCTCCTCCTCCGGCTGGAACGCCAGCAGATTCGCGACGTGCTGGCCACGGGCGTCACGACCGGAGTCCGGCAGTTGATACGCCTTGGCCCGGTAGACCCGGCCCTTGTTGGTGAAGAACAGGATCCAGTGGTGCGTGGTCGTGACGAACATGTGCTCGACGACATCGTCCTGTCGCAACTGCGCACCCTTGACACCCTTGCCGCCGCGTCGCTGCGAGCGGTAGAGATCGAGCTTGGTGCGCTTGGCATAGCCACCGGACGTGATGGTGACGACGACATCGTCCTCGGCGATGAGGTCTTCGTCGGTGACGTCGCCGTCCCATGGGGCGAACTGAGTACGGCGATCGTCTCCGTACTTGTCGGTGATCTCCGCGAGTTCCTCGCTGACGATGGCCCGCTGCCGGGGCTCACTGGCGAGGATGTCGTTGTAGTCCGCGATGCGAGCCATCAACTCGTCGTACTCGTCGATGATCTTCTGGCGCTCGAGGGCCGCGAGTCGACGCAACTGCATGTCGAGGATCGCAGTCGCCTGCAGCTCGTCGATCTCGAGCAGGTCCATCAGGCCCGAGCGGGCGTCCTCGACCGTGGCCGACGCGCGGATGAGCGCGATGACCTCGTCGAGTGCGTCGAGGGCCTTGAGGTAGCCGCGCAGGATGTGCGCGCGCTCCTCGGCCTTGCGTAGCCGGTAGCGGGTGCGCCGCTGGATGACCTCGATCTGGTGCGCGATCCAG
>JAUHZW010000291.1 GCA_030425745.1 Actinomycetes bacterium | reverse complement strand
GAGTGACTCTTTGGTGGCGATGATCTGCTTGATTGTGCCCTGCGCGACGACCTCGCCCCCGTGCACGCCCGGTCCGGGGCCGATGTCGATCACATGATCGGCGTGGCGGATGGTGTCCTCGTCGTGCTCGACGACGATGAGGGTGTTGCCCAGGTCCCGGAGTCGGACGAGCGTGTCGATCAGACGACGGTTGTCACGCTGGTGCAGACCGATGCTGGGTTCGTCCAGGACGTACAGGACCCCCACCAGCCCCGAGCCGATCTGAGTGGCCAGCCGGATCCGCTGGGCCTCTCCACCCGCCAGGGTTGCGGCGCCTCGGTCGAGGGACAGGTAGTGCAGTCCGACATCGACGAGGAAAGCCAGTCGCTCGTTGACCTCCTTGAGCACCCGGCTGGCGATCGTGGCATCGCGTTTCGAGAGCTTCAGCCCCGACAGCAGGTCGGCCGCCTCACCGATGGGCAGCGACGCGACATCGGCGATCGAGTGTCCCTGCACGGTCACGCCCAGGGCGAGCGGCTTCAGGCGCGCTCCCTCACAGGACGGGCACGGCACCTCGCGCATGTAGCCCTCGAAGCGCTCGCGGGTGGTGTCGCTGTCCGCCTCCGCGTGACGGCGCTGGACGAAGGGAATGACTCCCTCGAATGCGGTGTAGTACGAGCGCTGGCGGCCATACCGGTTGCGATAGCGGACGTGGACCTCGGTGGGATGACCGTTGAGCAGGGCCTCCTGGGCCGCCGCAGGGAGGTCCCGCCAGGGCGTGTCCATGTCGATGTCCAACTCGTCGCACATGGCCTCGAGGAGCCGCCGGAAGTAGTCCGACACCTGACCGCGCGACCAGGGGGCCAGCGCCCCCTCCGAGAGGGACAGGTCCTCGTCCGGGACGACGAGGGTGGCATCCACCTCCCTTCGGGTGCCCAGACCGCTGCACTCAGGGCAGGCACCGAACGGTGAGTTGAAGGAGAACGAGCGGGGCTCGAGTTCCTCGAAGGACAGCCCGTCTCTGGGGCAGGCGAGATGCTCGCTGAAGATGCGCTCGCGGTCGGGATCGGACTCGTCGAGATCAACGAACTCGAGAACCACCAGACCGCCGGAGAGGCCGAGAGCCGTCTCGACGCTGTCGGTCATCCGCCGGCGCGAGCCGGGCTTCACGGCCAGGCGGTCGACCACGACCTCGATGGTGTGCTTCTCCTGCTTCTTCAGCACCGGCGGCTCGGCGAGAGTGATGAGCTCGCCGTCCACCCGGGCCCGGGAGTAGCCCTGCGACTGCAACTGCCGGAACAGGTCCACATACTCGCCCTTGCGCTCCCGGACCACGGGCGCGAGCACCTGAAACCGGGTTCCCTCGTCCAGGGCCAGCACCTGATCCACGATCTGCTGGGGCGTCTGCCTCGCGATGACATCGCCGCACACCGGGCAGTGCGGCACGCCGATGCGGGCGAACAGCAGTCGGAGGTAGTCATAGACCTCGGTGATGGTGCCGACGGTCGACCGGGGGTTGCGAGAGGTGGACTTCTGGTCGATGGACACCGCCGGTGACAGACCCTCGATGAAGTCGACGTCCGGCTTGTCCATCTGGCCCAGGAACTGGCGCGCGTAAGAGGACAGGCTCTCCACGTAGCGCCTCTGCCCCTCGGCGAAGATCGTGTCGAACGCCAGACTCGACTTCCCGGAACCCGACAGCCCGGTGAACACGATGAGCGCATCACGAGGAAGGTCCAGGGAGACGTTCTTGAGGTTGTGCTCGCGCGCTCCGCGAACCGTCAGTCTCTCGCCCACGAACGCCTGCTCTCCGATTAGTCTCACACCGTCAACGGAATGGAGAGACGAATGTATAACGGGCGCGTGACAGTCGGCGGACCGGCGGACGTGCACGACCTCGGTCGGCTCATGATCAGCAAGCTCGCGGTGGGCCCGTATGACAACAACGTCTACCTGCTGCGGTGCCGTGACACGGGTGATCAGGTCCTCGTGGATGCCGCCGCCGAACCCGGCCGGATCATGGATCTCATCGGCCCCGGCGGCCTGTCATTGATCGTCACCACGCACCGGCATCCCGACCACTGGCAGGCCCTGGCAGAGGTCAAGGACCTGACCGGAGCGCCCACCGCTGCCCACGTCGATGACGTCGAGGGCATCCCGGTGCCCACGGATTTCGTGCTGCGGGATGGTGACCTGGTCCGGGTCGGCGACTGCTCGGTCGAGGTGATCCACCTGGTCGGGCACACCCCCGGCTCGATCGCACTCCTGTACGACGACCCGGACGGCCCTCCCCATCTCATCACCGGCGACTGCCTCTTTCCGGGTGGAGTGGGCAAGACCACCACGACGGACGCCTTCGACTCGCTCTACAGGGATGTCACGACCAAGCTCTGCGGCCGTCTGCCGGATGAGACCTGGGTGTATCCGGGGCACGGCCACGACACGACCATCGGCGCAGAACGCCCCGCGCTGGCCGAATGGCGCGAACGCGGCTGGTGATCCCGGACCGGTTCAGGACGAGGGCGGGTCACCGTCTCGGGCCAACGCCTCACGAAGGTCGGCCCGCAGTCCTCGGATCTCCTCCTCCAGGGATGCCAGCCGCCCCTCCAGCGCATCCTGCTCAGCATCGTCATCTGCCTCGAGCTTTGCCA
>JAUHZW010000290.1 GCA_030425745.1 Actinomycetes bacterium | reverse complement strand
CTGAGAGGTGATCTGGCGGGCGTACTCGATGAGAAGACGGCCGATGCCCCCGCGAACGCCCGTCGAGATCTCTGCCACCACGGTGCCGACGACAGCGGCGGCGGCGGAGACCTTCAGGGCAGGGACGATGTACGGGATCGACGACGGGAACCGCAGCTTGCGGGTCATCTGGCCCGGGCTCGCCGCATACGAGCGCATGAGTTCCAGCGATGTCGGGGTCGGCGCCTGCAGACCTCGCAGCGCGCCGACCGACAACGGGAAGAACGCCAGGTATGCGGCGATGAACATCACCGAGTACGTGGTGGTCCACTGGATCGGACCGATGTCGATGCGGTTGCCCAGGCCCACGATGAGCGGTGCCAGGGCGATCAGCGGAACCGTCTGCGAAGCGATGACGAAGGGCAGCAGGCCCCGTTCAGCGAACAGGAACCGCTGCATGATCACCGCGAGCAGCAGGCCGACCGTCACACCGATCAGGAAGCCGCCGAACGCCAGCAGCAGCGATCGGAAGGCCGCCGAGAGGACGGCCTGCAGCACCGTGGTGTCGGAGCCGCGCACCTCCGGCTCGCCCATCGCCGCCACCATCGTCCAGACATGGGGCATCGTGGTGTCAGAGGTGTTGAACGGCATCGGCACGAATCCGCCGAGCCACTTGACCAGCTCCCACATCACGATGACCAGGCCGATGCCGGCCAGCGCCCAGAGCACGGAGGTCGCGCCGTTGCGCAGGCGTCGGGCCATCGAGCCCTGTGGTCGCGGCGCTGTGGTCACTGCCGCATTCTGGGTCACTGCTGTTTCGCTCCTGTTTCGTCGCAGTCCCGCTAGGACTTCGCGAGCACGGTGTCCTTGATGTGCGGGATGACCTTCTCGCCGTAGGCCGCCAGCGTGGCGTCCTTGTCGTCGTGCTGGAGGTAGACGGCGAACTGATCCACGCCCAGTGCCTTGAGCTCCTCGAGGCGCCGGATGTGGTCCTCGGGGGTACCGATGATGCAGAACCGATCGACGATCTCATCGGGAACGAAGTCGGCGTGGGTGTTGCCGGCCTGACCGTGCTGGTTGTAGTCGTAGCCCTTGCGGTTCTTGATGTAGTCGGTGAGAGCCTGCGGGACTGCCCCGCTCTCGCCGTAGCGCTCGACGATGTCGGCCACATGGTTGCCGACCATGCCGCCGAACCAGCGCAGCTGGTCACGGGCGTGCGCGTTGGCCTCCGGTGAGCCGTCGGTGATGTACGCCGGGGCGGCCACGCAATTGTAGACCTCCTTGGGGTCGCGGCCGGCGGCCTCAGCCGCCTGACGCACCGTGCCCATCGTCCACTCGGCGATCGACGGATCGGCGAGCTGCAGGATGAAGCCGTCGCCGACCTCACCGGTGAGGGCGAGGACCTTGGGACCGTAGGCGGCGACCCAGACCTCGGAACGGGAATCCGTGGCCCACGGCAGACGCAGAGTGGAGTCCTTGTAGTCGATGGCCTCGCCGTTGACCAGGCCCTTGATGTCGATGACCGACTGGCGCAGCTCGGCGACCGTGACCGGCTTGCCGTTGGTGACGCGGACGGCCGAGTCACCGCGGCCGATGCCGATGACCGTGCGGTTGCCGTACATCTCGTTCAGGGTGGCGAACACCGAGGCCGTGACGGTGATGTCGCGGGTGGCCGAGTTGGTCACCATGGGACCGATCTTGATGTTGCGGGTCTCGTTCAGGATCTTGCTGAAGAGCACGTAGGGCTCCTCCCACAGGATGTGGGAGTCGAAGGTCCACACGTAGTTGAACCCGTAGGTCTCCGCCCGCTTGGCCAGATCGACCACCCGCGCCGCGGGAGGGGTGCACTGCAGTACGACGCCGATATCCATGTTCTTGTCTGTGCCTTCCTGGTCTACGGGTGGGGCTAGCGGGTCTGGGGGAAGCCGAGGTCGACGCTCGAGGTCGACGGATCGGGCCACCGGGACGTGACGGTCTTGCTGCGCGTGTAGAACTCGATGCCGGCCGGGCCGTACATGTTGGAGTCGCCGAACAGCGAGTTCTTCCAGCCGCCGAAGCTGTAGTACGCCACGGGGACGGGGATCGGGACGTTCACGCCGACCATGCCGACCTGGATGTCGAACTGGAACTGGCGAGCGGCGCCACCGTCACGCGTGAAGATGGCGGTGCCGTTGCCGTACTGGTGCTTGTTGATGAGTTCGACGGCCTCCTCGTACGTGTCGACGCGCATGACCGACAGCACCGGCCCGAAGATCTCCTCCTCGTAGCAGCGCATGCCGGGCTTGACGTCGTCGATGAGGGATGCACCGAGGAAGAAGCCCTGCTCCGGCAGGTCCGCCTCGCGGCCGTCGACCAAGACCTTCGCGCCCTCGCCGGGTGCTCCCTCGAGGTAGGACGCGACCTTGTCGCGGTGCTCGGCGGTGATGAGCGGTCCCATGTCGTTGGCCGGATCCGTGCCGGGGCCGACCTTGACCTGCGGCAGCCGCTCCTTGATCGCCTCGACGAGCCTGTCATGCGCATCGCCGACAGTGACGACGACGGAGATGGCCATGCAGCGCTCGCCGGCGGAGCCGTAGCCCGCGCTGACGGCTGCGTCAGCGGCCATGTCGATGTCGGCGTCGGGCAGGACGACCATGTGGTTCTTGGCGCCACCGAGGGCCTGGACGCGCTTGCCGT